>DUKP01000070.1 GCA_013329295.1 Candidatus Poseidoniaceae archaeon | reverse complement strand
TATGAAATCTCTGTAATCATCAATGTTGATGGTTCTGGCCCAGTTAGGCCGTTTGCCAAGATCAAATCTGAAAATAATATTTTGAATCTTAGTGGCGCACCTAATTCAATTCCAAATAGATGGGTGCCTCTACACGACATCTTGAGAGACTTGTTGACTAAAGCAATGCAGATGTTATCATCAACAAAGTTCACCATTAACAACAACATCTGAGGTTATCTCTACCGTTGACTTGAACATATTAGATACTGTACAATATGTTTCATGACTTTTCTCTACCAATCTCTTTACCAATTTCTTGGGTGCTTCTGCATCAACATGGTACGTCATGTTAATTTTAGTGAATACCTTAGGTGCTGTCGTCTTCCGTTCGGCAGCCAACTCTATCCATATTTTGTCTATTTTCCTTCCTTTAAGTCCAGTCTGAATGTCTGCTAATGAACAAGCCCCAATCATTTGAAGCACGACCTGTACTGGTGTTGGCCCATTATCCCAATCAATTTCAATGCAATCTCCTGCTTCATTGAAGCAGTCTACTTTAGAGCCTTCTTTCCATTCAACGCGTCCCAACATGATTCTCCGATGTGCGGTTCATTCTTGAAGGGAATGCATCTCGGATAGACTGAGTGGAATGACTGGCGAGAGTATTACCCTAGAAAACGGCATGCTGAATGTACCGAATAATCCAACGATACACTTCATTGAAGGAGACGGAATTGGTGTTGATATCAGTCCTGTAATGATAAAAGTCGTTGATGCTGCTGTCTCGAAGGCTTATGGAGGAGAAAAACAAATCCATTGGAGTGAAGTTCTTGCCGGAGAAAAGGCATTCAACAACACAGGTGAGTGGTTACCTGAAGCGACTCTTGATGCCATGAGGAATGGTTTGGTATCAATCAAAGGGCCTCTTACTACGCCCGTGGGCGGAGGTATCAGATCTCTAAATGTTGCACTTAGACAGAAATTAGACCTTTTTGCCTGCGTTAGGCCAGTACGTTGGTATGATGGTACTCCTTCACCGGTGAAAGCACCACAAGATGTCGACATGATTATTTTCAGAGAAAATAGTGAAGATGTGTATGCCGGTATAGAATGGGAAGCCGGTACAGAAGGTGTTGCTAAACTAATCAATTTCTTGCAGAATGAAATGGGTGTTGACAAAATCCGATTTCCAAACACCTCTGGAATAGGCATCAAACCAATTTCCCAAGAAGGTACTGCAAGAATTGTTAGAGCTGCATTACAATACGCAGTTGACAATGACAAGGATTCAGTTACTCTAGTTCACAAGGGCAATATCATGAAATTCACAGAAGGAGGGTTCCGAGATTGGGGATACCAACTTGCCAAAGATGAATTTGGTGCTGTAGAACTTGATGGCGGACCTTGGTGTACTTTTGCAAATCCAAAAACCGGAAACCAAATAATTGTCAAAGATGTCATTGCTGATGCAATGCTACAACAAATTATCACAAGACCTGCAGAATATTCTGTTCTAGCAACTATGAACCTCAATGGTGACTATATTTCCGATGCACTAGCAGCTCAAGTTGGTGGAATTGGAATTGCACCGGGAGCTAATATCAATTACGACACTGGTATTGCAATATTTGAAGCAACACACGGCACTGCGCCAAAATATGCAGGTCAAGATAAAGTCAATCCAGGTAGCGTAATACTCAGTGCTGAAATGATGTTGCGCCACATGGGCTGGTCTGATGCTGCCGACCTTATCGTAAGTGGCATGGAAGGTGCTATTTCTGCAAAGACCGTAACATATGATTTTGAGCGCTTGATGGACGATGCTCAATTACTGAAGTGTAGCGAGTTTGGCGACGCAATTATTTCCCACATGTGAGTACGATGAAAAATATCTCAGAGGCTGAACGTGAAGCGATTATTTCTCAGGCTAAGTCTGCAGTAAATGATGAGCCTATTGATTGGTTTGACCAACTATACGGTATGGCTGATAGAGATTCAGCAATAATTCCTTGGGCAAGGATGTACCCTAATCCAATAATGATGGATTGGGTAGAGAAAAATTGCCATATCGGTAAAGCGTTAATTATTGGTTGTGGACTAGGAGATGATGCAATTGGCTTGGAAAACCTTGGTTTTTCCGTTACAGCATTTGACATTTCAAAACATTGCATTGATTGGTGCAAAGAGAGATTTCCAAAATCCAATGTAAACTGGTTGGTTGGAGATATTCTCAATCCTGAACAAGAATGGATTGGAAATTTTGACCTTGTCGTTGAAATACATATTCTTCAAGCAATTCCAGATGGTGGAATAAGAGAAAGGGCTGCTGAGCAAATGCCAAAATTACTCAATCATAATGGCCAATTACTCTGTATTGGCCGACTTGATAATGGTGAGCAAACTATACAACCTCCACCATGGCCATTGCAAGAAGATTGGTTAAAACGTTCATTTGATATGCTAACATTAACTACTTTCACTGAATTTGTCAATCAAGATTCTCCAAACGTAACAAGATATTATGCTGCTTGGCGAAAGCAAGTTTAACTTAACCAAGAATTGAGCATTTTACTATTCTTGATTATACCGTACCCGAATCTTTCCTCGAAAGCCCTGGATACGACCGTAAAATCACTATCTTTAGAGGCAATTAAAACGCTGCCAAGTCCTTCTAGTGGTTTAGAGGCCAATACCTTGCCATTACACATTATCTCTTGATCCGGTAGTTCTGGGAAAACTTTCTTGCCATTTATTTGAGTTCGTATTTTCTTCGGTATTCCTAGTTCCCGTTTCATATCTGTTAATTCCTCGTAAATTTCTACGTGCTCCGACAAGAAATTTTTGATTTCAGCAGATATTTCTTCTCCTTTTGCTTCTTGCTCTAGATGAATATCAATTGGTTTCCAGCGATTAAATTCGGCAATAATTTCATCGACAAGTTTAGTGATTTTTTTATCTTCAAACACAGAATCTAGCACCTCTGGCTTAACCAAAGAAGATTGGAATTTCGCTTTCAGCTTATTATGTCGCTTGCTTAATTCTCTGATTTCGTGTTTGACAATTGAAGGTAGCCAAAGATTAATCCTACCTGCATCTGCACGGCTTAAGAGTACCTTGTGAAAATTATCATGCTCAAATGAGTCTAGACTTGTTTCGATTGCTAATTCCAATGAATGCGCAATTTTGTCAACTAATGCATCAACCAAAATATTAGTATCGACGATAACCAATGGAGGTAAGGCTAAATTTTTCAGGTAACGACGAGCGGAGTTAGGAATTTCTCGCTTGTGTGTTGCAAACAGGCTTCTCTCTGCATCATACAACCGTTTCATTTCAGAGGTTGAGAATTTACCTGAATTTTGTGCTCGCTCCAAATACATCAATCCCTCAATTGGGTTTTTGTCTGCAGAATCTCTTGCAATATCATACAGCGCCATAATTGAAGGCGGATTTTGTAACATTTCATTACGGAATCTACCATCGAACCCATGTCTCGTTCGGCGTTTATTCCTTTGCACTGAATTTAGTGCTGCGGTAACTCTACCAGAAAATGGTTCAGGCGGTAATACTCTTGAGTGTTCGAATGGATAATTCCGTAAATTATCGAGTTCATCTTCGGCAAAGAAATTGATGGTTTTTTCTATCATTTCACCATCCATATTTTCCTCTTGGACTTGTTTTGTTCGTCTAACAAAATTCTTCAGTAATTGCGTTGCTTCGTTGGTTTTTTGATTGCTGGCGGTAAATGAAACTCTTAAGTAAAGTTGGAACCGTTTGGTAATTGCAGTCCTCAGTGCAGGTTGGTTATCAAGTAAATCTACTGCTTCTTTCCATTGCTCTGCATGTGCAAGATGAATTATTGACTTACGATACAGTACCATTGAATGCTCAAAATCAAATTCTCTACTTTCTGCGACCCGCCTATATTCTCTTGCCGCGTTTAACTCATCGTTGTTTTGAGCAAAGAGCGCCGCTCTAGCGAGTGTGTGCCATGGTGAAAGAGGGTTATTTTGTTGATACCAGGTGACTAATTGTTCTAACCCAATATCATGGTCGAATACCAACTGTCTAACTGAGCGAACTAGACTAGTTGGAATGTTAGATCCCTCTACTAATTGATTCAATGTAGCAAATATCTCTTCATCTGCTTCACCGTGTTGTAATGAAATGGTTGCTTGATTGAGGTTTAATGTTGCAATTAATACTGACAACAAATTATACTCAAGTGTTGATAAGTCCGACTGTTCTATACTTTTCTTAAGGTGTTTTATGTGAGTTCTTGAAGTTATTCCTGAGCCTCCTTGTTTCAAAGCATGTCGAGCAAGTTTTAGTGCTTTGAAGCCGTTTCTATCAAGTATCATAAATGGTTCAATATCTACTTTGTTACCTTCCATCAACATGATTAGGCTTTGTGCCATTGAGGAAAGATAGGCTGGAGGTTCTGTACTGTGAATGGTAGTTAGTGCTTGCCGTCTAATCTCAACAAACTTCTCCCACAAATCCTGTTCACTGTTAGTAGCTAGAATATGATACGATAATAGCGCTTCATAAGGATGTGATAGCGGTGCAATATCATTTTCTGTTAATATTTTACTAAGTCTTCTAATCTCTAATTTTTGTGCAAAAATTTCTACGGCTTGGACCGATGATTCTTCCCAAGCCTCCCCGCCAATATCTTGAATTTGTTTGTAACATTCATTCTTCAATTCAAGCGAACTATTGCTATGATTTGCAATATACTGTAATGCTCCTTCATCCAAAGACACCATTTGATTGATTAACCAAGCGTAAACTTCTTCCGACTTTAATGAGCAAATTAAGTCATACAATTTCTCGATTTCTATCGAATGATCTAGAGTATTTGAAATCAATAAATCAGCAGCCTGTTTACTGTCTCCAGACTTTGCAAGTGCTGAAAGGTATAACCATTTAAGATTCTGAACTTGCGTTTGAGAATTAGGGATTGATTCGAGAATTTCAAGCCCTTTGGCAATTTCCTCCGGAGGAAGTTTACTTACAGATTCAGGGAAATTTAGCCATGCAAATCTTGCTCTAGCCCTTGCTAAGCCATTATCCTCCCCACTAGTGCTTACCTTCCAATCCTTGACCTCTCCGCTAATTAAGCGAGTTAAGTCTTCAAATTCTTGTGCAAGTTCTTTGTCGATTTTGGCTAATTCTTTAAGCGGTTTAGTGGATTCAGCATTACTAGAAATTGCTAAAATGACTGAAATTATTGACGCTTTGCCTGTTAGTTCTAAGAGATTCTTACTAACCTCTAAAGAGCGTTTGGCTGACAGTTGTGACTGAACCTTTTGAATTGCAATTTGTTGACTAGCATCAGTACATAGTGAAGATAGCTCATCTATTGCATCTGCTAATTCTTCATTGTTGAAAACGTCGATTCTGCCAATTGAAATATCTATTTTTTTGTTCGTTTTGGATTTTTTCTTTGCCGTTGGAAATGCAACAAACTGTGCTAGAAGGTCGGTCTTCTGTCCCAGTGTTTGCCAAATTGTATCAACTCCATTAGTCAAACATTTTTCTCTAATTGAATTTTCAAGGGTAGTTAAGTCATCATTCCATTCACCGCGCTTCAATTGTTTGTTGATTAATAACACTGCTAATCTAAAAGCATCAGACTCCGATTCATCTGATGAAATAGCATCATTATCTGGCAACCAATCAATGGCAGATTTGGGTGAGGAACCTCTGCCCCTACGACGCATCATGCGATTGTTTCTCGGAGAGTTCGTGTCCTCGTCATCACCTGGTATTTCGGTTTCATCTAACGCTAAAGTAAGTATACTACGCCACTTTTTATCCATAATCAACCAATCAGCTGACTTAGCAACCTTTGCCTTACGCTGTTGCTTAGGAATATTTGACTTGAATGCAATATCCAAACATTTTGCAATGTGCTCTTCTTGCAGACTAGCCACCTCCTACATAATAGCCGCCTAGTAGGTCGCTATTCAATTAACCGGCAACAAAATTTGCTAAATTGTATTGGAAAGTGTATTTTTATCACTAGTGTTCATCAATAAAGAACACTTGGAGCATATTGACTGAGCCCATGGATTATATTCGAACTATCGCCTTGCTAGCGCATCCAATTTTAGCTAGTGCATTGATAATTTGGATGTGGAAACAATACTCTTGGCGTAAAAAAAGTAAGACATTGAAAGGCGATGAGCGTAAAAAGGCCTTGATGAATCATGAAAAATACGGTGAGTTCATACTATGGTCTGGATTTATTATTGTGGGAATTGCATTTTTAGGAAGAATGATTGCTGGATGGCGCAGTGAACAAGATATCTTTGCTGAGATATGGCCGACAAATTTGCATGGTTTCATCGGACCTTTGGGGTTAATTCTGTTGTTCATCATGGTTAGGTTCGGTAAGAAAGCCAAAGAAAATCGATTGGCTGGCAAAAGTTTTGCAACTGAGAAAACCAAACATGGTAGAGCAGCGGATTTCATTATGGCCCTAATCTTTATTCACGCTTTTCTTGGATTTTTATACATCTTTTCCGTTATCTAATCGACAGTAAGCACAGTTTCTCGCTGTTGCCACATATTTATCCATTCAGCAAGATTATGTTCTAATCCCGGTTCTTGAATCCTACAGCCACAAGCGTTCATATGACCACCACCACTTGGATCGAATCTTGTTGCTAAACGAGACAAATCATAACGATCTTGCCCTTGTTCGATGAAGGAATTTGCATAAAAACTTGCGGACAATGGGGGCCTTTTAGGGTCATCAATATCGCCGTCACTATAGCCATGAATAATACAACAAGCATCTGCTTTATCGACTACTGTTGCCGTCACTAAATAGCCATTGGAAAAAAATCCTGTATCTTGCAAATTACAAATCGCCAATCTATCTATAATTTCGGTATTTGCTAAAACAGCATGCTGTAATTTCTTTCTGTTCTCTTTTTGAAATTTTAATCTTGTTACTACTTCAGGAAGTTGTAAAATTTCTTCAATGGTTGACCCTGTTGCCATCAAATCTACAATCTGCTGCATATATTCGCTTTCAACCAGTGATAATGTTCTACTGAAACACATTAAATCACCATCATCAAGCAATTCTTGCAATGTTATCCCTCCTGAATCTAAAGCATCAACAAAAGGCATAAGTTCAACAAAATTCGTTAAATCTGTATGGTCTTTTATCCGCTCATATGCTAATCTAGCTGCTGAAGGTGTTGGTTGCCAATCAATCACGCCACCATTTTGCTCGAATTCAATTAATTCCTCATTCGATGGTTTATTGGTTTGATGATGGTCAAGATACCAACCACAATTTGGGTGAAAGGGTAAATCGACAATTACTGTATTCTTATTTATTTCATTATCCATAGCCCCATTTCTAATTAAAGCAGCATGAGAAAATATTATTTCTGCACTGGGATTGAATTTTTTCAAGATGGCTGCGCCACATAATCCGTCAAAATCAGAATCTGCAACAACTCGTGTGAAGTTGGGAATCTCTTGTGCACTCACAAACCTACCCCAATAAATTAGGCTGTATAACTTCCGTATCAAATACGATGATTAAATGAAATTATTAGAAATGTTTGACTGCGGTTAAATTTGAACCGGGTTTGTCAACAGTTCCGATTGTATCAACAACATAGCCC
>DUKP01000069.1:5271-5866 GCA_013329295.1 Candidatus Poseidoniaceae archaeon | reverse complement strand
CCATCCATCATTGCGCCACGATAATTAGATGATACGGCATCAGCGAGGATCTCCTTTGCTTTGCATTCAACAATTATTTTATCAAGATTTTTTGCATGAACCCACTCACTTTGCGTAGGACATCTAATCTCCCATTGGTATTCAGAGCTTAACTCACTAGATATCTCAGTAATTTGCTCATTAAGGATGTTGATTATTGCAGCCAACCTTTCACTATTCCATGTTGTATCATCTCCAGGTGCTAAATCAGTTCCCAATATGGAGGACAATTGTTCTAGATTTAACGGCGTTTTTGTGATGTAAAAATCTGGACATCTAACTTCGTGTTTAGGTCTTTGACTAGCGTAAATCCAACCACCTTTGTTTTCACCGATGAAAATAGAGCCGGCTTCAATGTGATGGAACTCAAGTCCAGCAAGTTCAATGTGTTCCATAATCAACCCTATGATACTAATTGTTCCATTCGATTATACCAGGTTATGCCATTAGCGTGGTCCTTAAGTAACGAAAATTGAGGGAATGGGGAAATTGAGCGCATATATCCAAAGACTGAGAAATCGACAATATTGGGGCTATCGCCTCCAAAAAAGTCCTT
>DUKP01000069.1:0-4884 GCA_013329295.1 Candidatus Poseidoniaceae archaeon | reverse complement strand
TTTCGACCATCTTTCTTGACTCTTTTTTTGGCAATAATTCCCCACATAATTGGGAATCCTGCCCAAGCATAAAGGCGCTTAGATATGAAGCCAAATTTTTCTAATTTAGAAATCCTAGTAGTGGTTTTGAAAGCTGATCCAAGTGTGCCATATAGGATAGGTACTGTAGCCTTAGACATCTTTGTATCAGACCATTCCAACCAGTCATTTATTCGCTCAAGGTCTCCATTTGCAAGTAATTTTCCATCGTTGTAATTTTGGTCGATGAACTTCATTATCGGCGTTGAATCGGTATGGACTTGACCAGTTTCATCAGTAAATACTGGAACTTTACCCCAGTCGCCAGCAAATGATACAGATTTTTTTATTTTCAACCCATTTACTGAAACATAATCAACCTCAAGTTTGAGATATTCGATAAGTCCTCTAACTTTCCAACAAAATGGGCAGGTATGCAACATGTGCAACGACGCTTTAGCCATGTATTAGCCAAAAGTTGAGTCCATTTCAATCCTTGTCTACAGAATCTTGTACAGGTTTCCAGCCAGTTTTCCAGAATTCTAGGTCATCAAGCCATTTTAGCCATTCATTATCAGTACTGGATAACAGCCTAATTGCACGACTATCTAATGCTTCTTTGTTGACTAAAGATAATGATTCATTGTCGAGACATTCTTGCCATTCAACTTGCATTTGTCTAATTTGACGCTTAGCCTCTTCGGGATTGTCAAAATGCCTTTCACACATATCTCTTAGTTCAAGTAGCCACGTACGACCATCTTTCAGCACAGGTTCAATGACTCTTTTCGCCGGCTTTGATTTAGAAAAAGGCCACCATCCCATATTACTCCGTAACGGTAATACTTTTTGAAGTTGGTTCATTACAATTCATAGTAATTAACTGAACCTTTCAATAGTGTTAAGTTTTGAGCATGGCATGGGAAGGATAACTATCCACCTACACGGGGCTGCTAAAGAGAAAGCCTATGCTGAAATGTTAAACAACTATGGTAATAGATTGAAATTATACAACATTAGCATAATTTCTCATAGCAGTAAAAAATCTCTTGAGAAATATTTTGCTGAGATTGACAAAAATGCAACACTATACTTGCTGGATGAAAGTGGTAAACAATATACTTCACAGGGATTTGCCAAATTAGTCAAACAATGGAATGTGAGCAATCAAGATGTCAATTTGGCTATTGGGCCAGTAGATGGATGGCAAGAATACAAAGTAGGGCATAGCAATCTAATCTCATTGTCTGAAATGACTTTTCCTCATGAACTTGCGGCAGTAATGTTGGTTGAGCAAGTATACCGAGCAACAGAGATAATCAAAGGAACAAAATATCATCGAAACTGAGCAAATCCTCAAAGAGAACCCTATTGTGGGCTTGGTGTTGATAGTATGATTATAGCTGAATCAACTGCAGTTTGGATGCTATTAATTTTTGATGGAATTATAGGTTCAGTGTTAATTTATGGGTCCAAAACTCAACCCTTTCCAACTCCATCAAAGCGTTTTGGCACATTCATTTTGGTAATTGCAGGTTTACTATTTATGGGGCAATCAGCACCAAATCCAACAAGTCTCGAGGCTCATCTAGGAATATTATCCGTAGTTGGAGCATTCGGATTAGTTACCGGCATTCACCATATGTTAAACACTCGAAGAGAAGTTCTAGTGGCACCAATGGCCGGTTTCATGTTTTGCGTCGGAGTCACTGGATTGATAACTCAAACCTGGGAGGAATTGACTCAGTTTGAACATTGGGCAGGATTCCTCGCATTGGTCGTTCTTGCGGGAGGTCAAACATGGCTGGTATTTAGGGGACTGTTGATTGGTCGTTTACCACTTGCTTGGAGTCAAGCGGGAATGGTAGCACTTCATCGAGGCCAGTTACATGGTCCTCATGGGGCAATCGAGTGCTTTGAGAAAGCTTGGGATGGCGATGAGGAGCATCTTAATCCAATGGCTTATTCAGCCCTATACAAAATCAATTTATTTGTCGAAGATCCAGAGAGAGCAGCGCATTGGAATGAATTATTTTTGGAATCTGGCGGAAAGAATTCTGTTGCTCCAGAATGGTTGGAAGCAATTGATGAATGCTTAGTTGCGATGGGAAATACTCCTACAGTATCTGAAAGCGAATGAACATTATCCGATAAAAAAATCACAATTTTCGCCGAAAAAGAGCAAAATATGCAACCTTTTATCTACTTAGAGGTAGATATAATGATATGAGGATGAACATGGGAGGCGACAAGAATTGGCGTATTTCACCATTTATGCTTTCAATTCTTGCCATATGGTTTATTGCTAATTTAATCTCTCAATTTGTCTTTATCACATTACATGGCATTCCCTATGATGGAATTGCTATGCTTTCATCTCTTGGTTGGATTTACTATGTGGTGATTGTAGTTGAGTTATTCCTTTGGGTTTGGTTTTTTGGCTATTTAATTTTCAAAGCCTTCAAACATATTTCACAAAACAACTCTTCTAATGAAATTGGTAATTTGCCAACTATTGCCAAATCATCCATTTTGACATAAATTAAACGATGAATTCAAGACCCCTCTCGTAAAAAGACACTTTGTGTCTGATATGTCTGAAGTACCAATTTATTCTGGCCGTCCAATGGAAATTGCTGATTTGTTAAATTTTGAGCAAGCGATTGATGAAATTCCTAATGGGGCAAAAGTAGTTACAATTGAGGAGGCAAGAGATAGTTTACCAGTGGCTAAAAAATTGCTAATTAAGTTGCAATCAATTAGTGATAATGCAGCAGATTTAACCGAAGAACTTGACATAATTTTGGAAAGCTATGACTCCAATCATGATCATGTTACTGAATTAGCAGATTACTTGGCAACGATGATTCATTCTTGGCATCAAGTAATTGATGAGATGGAGAAAACTGGTACTAAGATGGCTTGTTTAGATCCAGGAAGACTAGAATGGTATGGTGTAGTTGACGAGCAATTAGTACTTTATTCATGGGCTCAAGGTGAAGAAGATATTGAGTGGTATCATGAAATAAATTCAAGTTTCTTCTCCCGCAAACCACTCATAGAAGCATGATTTGGGCCTATACAGGCGGAGTTAATATGGTTCGAATAAATCGAGTATATACTGGGTCGGGCGACGAAGGTTCCTCATCATTTGTTGATGGTTCAAGGCATAGAAAGTCTCATCCAAGATTTACAGCAGTTGGGACTTGTGATGAACTTAATTCTATTGTTGGAATTATTCGAAGAGAGTGTGCAGATTTACCAAATCATGCAGATGGAGGCAATAGTGCAAGCATCGCTAGGATCCAGAAAATTTCAGAGATAGCCTTAGATAGAATTCAAAACGAATTGTTTGATTTGGGTGCTGAATTAGCATGTGAGCCGAGTGAATTACCAGAATATATGCAGTTAATCAGTGAGCAACAATGTGATTTACTGACCGATGAAATGGATGCTTGGCTAGAACAATTAGAACCATTGACCAGTTTTATTCTTCCTTCAGGCTTAGGCCCTGAACCAATTATTCATCATGCAAGGACAGTAACAAGAAGATTAGAAAGAAGCCTAATTGTTATTGAGGATGAATCTGGTCAAGGTGCAATTAGGGATGAAGCAAGAATATACATTAATCGTTTATCAGATTGGTTTTTCGTTTTCGCTCGCTGGGTTACCAAAAATCTTGGTGCGGAAGAAACCCTGTGGACGCCACTGGCAAAACGGCAAGAATCTACCAGTGTATCTGCAATGATAAAGAAATTTCATTCCAATGAGCAAGACTTTGAAGACTTAGAATAAACCGTTCTGCTCGGCATATATTTTTGCCTTTGAAATCACCGATCTAGTCTCTTCATGGGTGACCATTTCGATTGCTAAATCCCAGTCAAGCCACATATAGTCTCTATGTTCATTAGATAAAGCGATACTAATTTTTTCAGTAGTCGCTAGATACCAAAAGACTTGTTTGTTGGTTTTTCTTCCTTTGTGTTTGAAACTGTAAGAGGTTTTTTCTTCAAAGCCATGGATAAATTCTATCTCGGTAATCCCGGTTTCTTCACCCAATTCACGTGCTGCAGTAATCTGATAATTTTCATCATCTTCCTCTACGTGGCCTTTTGGGAGATCCCAATGGCCTTGCGGATATTGTAAAAGGAGAACAGTTCCATAATTGACTAGAACGACTCCACAAGATGTTTCCATGGCATACGCAAAAAGTGATTACTCAAGTTTTTTGTCCTAGAATATTCTGTATTATCTTATATTCCCCTCAAGGTAGGAACATTGGCATTAGAGGCATTATTTTTATTTCATTAGTAGTTAAATATTAGAGATTTTTGGAATATATATGACCTCTTTTTTGACTTCACTTAAAGAGAAAATTTTTGGGAAAAAAGATAGCAATGCCGAGCGCGTGGCTTCAGTAACCAAACTAGCTCCGAAAATTTTTGAAGAGCCAGGCAAGTTGATATACGTTGGAGCAAGACAGGATCGAATGGATTTTGGTAATGAATTAAAAGGGGCAGGCCATGAATTTACTATTCTGGAAATATTCGAACCAAATGTAAAACATTTGACAAAAGTTTGTCCTTGGGCTACTGTAATCCAAGGAGATGTTCGCAACTTAGAAAATTTTTCAGAGGATGAATTTGATTATGCCTTTTGGTGGCATGGCCCTGAACATATCAAAGAGGAAGAACTTGCTGACGCTGTAAAAGGATTGGAGAAGATAACCAAAAAAATAGTTGTTTTAGGTTGCCCATGGGGCGATTATCCACAACATCATCTTCATGGAAATCCCTATGAAGAACATGAAGCGTCTTTATATCCACATCATTTTGAAGACATGGGCTATGTTGTTGATACAATCGG
>DUKP01000071.1:459-17572 GCA_013329295.1 Candidatus Poseidoniaceae archaeon | reverse complement strand
ATCATCTTTTGCTCACCCACGCGCAGGCGCAATTCTTTCAATTCATCAGGCCTTGAACCATTTCCAATGAATCCCAATACACCGTCGCTTTGAATGCCTTTTTCAACAACCTTTCCACAGTATTCTTCAGTCAATAAATTCCCACGACTTGACATTTGAGCAAGCAATAAAACCCCACCTTCTCTGTTTACATCCTGCCAAGCGGATTGTAAACCATCAACAATATCAGGGCCAGAAATCAAATGTGCTGTGACAATATCTGACCATGAGCGAATATCATATATTCCACTCATCTGATTCTTAGTAATTTTACCAATATCGGCAAATTTTCTATCTTCAAATATTAACAAATTATGTTGTTTTGCGGCTTCACAGAAACCTTCCCAAGCCTCAGGAGACCAATCATCGACTAAATCTACATGTGTCTTTAATGCAGCAATATATGGTCCAACCTCATTTACCAATTCCATCAAACCAGACATAGTGTTTCTATCGGCAGCCAAGCAAACTAGACTTTGTTTTTGAGTTGCTACTTCCATATAGCGCCGAGCCATTGGCAGTACTGCATTTGACCAACGGTTCCCCCATACCTCGCCCGGCTGCATAGTTAACGCGAGAAGGTGCTACAACTCATAACTTACGGAGTAAATTCACCAAGCATCAGTTTATTGAAGATGACACAGCCCCCACAACATGCGTCAGGCGATATTGCTGGCAATGATGTGTTTGACGCTACCTCTATCAGGTTGTTTTTCATCCAACGATTCCGTTATTTCAAGCGATGACAACTCATTTTATCCAGACATATATGAAAGATATGAATTAGAGTGGAATTGGACCGGTTCGTATGCAATGGTGCTTGAACCAGGACCTCATGAAGCGCTCGGAGTTCAAGAAGCGACAATAACGGTCGATACTACTGGAATTTGGGGCGGGGGACCAAATAGTGCAGATGTACACCTTTCTTACTGGCTACCATCCAATACAGAAGTTGGTGAAAAAGTACCAGTAATAGCAGTCGTCAGCCCTTATTTCTCATACGGTCAACCCGGAGACGAATCTAATCCAACAAACATCGTAGCTGCAGGCCGAGGCGAATTCATTTACGACAATTTTGTTCCACATGGTTATGCATTAGCCCAAGTCGCAGTTTTTGCTACTGAAGAAAGTACAGGCTGTTTTGACTATCGGGGAGATGGCGAAGGCCTTGGTATACATTCTGCAGTTGAATGGTTGGGCGATCAAAATTGGAGTAACGGTAATGTTGCTATTTATGGTAAATCATACGAGGGAGCAACTGCTTGGGAAGCCGCAGCTTTAGGCAGTGAACACCTAAAGACAATAGTACCAATCTCGGGCACTACTGCATTAGGACCATTACTTTACAAGAATGGTAGTGCAGAGGCAAGGTCCCAAATTATGCATTCCAATTACGGAAGCAGCATTCTAGATTATGATGATGATGATTTAGATAATATGTGTTCAGATGTTGTAGAAGGATTCCTTGCAGGCCCAACAAGGTATGGTCTTGGTGAATTAGACCCCTATATGGCAAATTATTACGACGAGCGAAGTCATATTGACAAAGCTCTCGGCAAATATAACGGCAGCATATATTGGGTTCAAGGAATGCAAGATTGGAACGTAGACCCACATCAAGTGTTTGGTGGGCCGCATGGAACAATCTGGTATCAAGCATACATCGATGCAGGTTATGATGTAGCAGGGATGCTTGGTCAATGGGAGCACAATTATCCAGATCAATGGACAAAACATAACAACCAAGATTCTGGGTATGGTGGTGAAGCGATCCATAATATGACTCGCTGGGATTGGGGCCAAGATTTGTTTGAATGGATGGAATATTATCTCAAAGGAGTTGGGCCAAAACCAGCACTCCACGCTCAAATTCAAAGAAATGACGGAGAATGGCGTATTGAAGAAACATGGCCCCCACTCGATGCAGAACGAGTTCCACTTGACATGTCAGAATGTGATTTTTCAGGTACCTTCACTGGCACCGGAGGCCTAGTTCTTGGAGGGGACTCCACTGTAACAGTAACTTGTCCACCAATGTCAACTGAGAATGACACACATATTTCTGGACTCGCAACATTCCACCTATCTGCAGTTCCATCCTTTGATGGCGGCCAAGTATTTATTGAAATGCAAGATTCAGAAACAGGAATCAGAATCGGACACGCAACAATGGACGTGCGTTACCATGCTGGGGGGTATGAAGCCCAAACAGTAATCCCCGGTCAAACAATTACCATGCTGATGGAGTTCCAAGGCATTGATGCTTTATTGCCAGCAAATCACGGCATCACATTTGTAATGTCCGAGTCTGGAGAAGACTACCTTCCTCCAGCATGTACGCCAGCGTGTTCTATGCATGTAATCCCAAGCGTTTCTGACGTTGAGATGCCAGTAATTTATCGAGACGGCAGTAATACATTGATAACTCCACAAGGGGAAGATGCTGCTAATAATCAATAATTATGCAATGCTGTTCAACCTAAGCGCTTTAACCAGGTCCATTCTGCTAACTAAACCAACCAATAAATCACCTTCAATCACCAGTAAAGCATCAACCTCAGTCAATCTCCTTCTCGCTTCAGCAACAGAAAGTCGGATGTCAACAATCGCTGGACTAGTATGCATCACCTGTCCCACTACACCATTTCTATGAGCGCCTTTTTGTAAGATACTATCTTCTGATACTATGCCTAAAATCCCACCTTCTTCTGATAATACAGGTAATTGACTGATCCCATCCTTAACCATCCTATCGATTGCAACCTGAATAGTATCTTCGAATTTTAATGCCGCAACATCAGTAGTCATGATATCTTTAACGGTATGCAATAATTCAGGGTTTTCAAATCTCGATAAGGCCTCAGTCAATTTTCTTAATGTTGATACACGCGGGTCAACGGATTCATTTTCGATTTTGGCAATTATTGATTGAGCCACACCACTCATTTCAGATAACTTTGTTTGAGTTATATCAAGCGATTTACGCCATCTTCTGATGTGGTTTCCAGTAGGAACTTCCATTACTTTAACCTCGAAACAATTTCATTAAAAGATGCGCTTAGTTCAATTATTTCAGCTTTAAAATCACGACCAGGCATGTCTGGAATCTCGATTTGACGCCCATCATCAAGTATGCCTTTGACAGTGGCAAGGACCATACCCCCACTCATCATCCACAACTGCATGAATTGTCTCATCTGCAGCGTGTTCTCAATACTCATTACATCTTCATCCATGTCTTTACCAATGGTAGAGAGAGCATAGATATTGCCCCCGGCGCCAAACAAACTAGAACTATGTCCAAAGATTAACGATTTATTCAAGTGTTCAATTCTTAACAAAATACCGCGCAATTGCCCAATAATTAACAAAATAATAATACTAAAATAAACAATCGAGTAAAAATTTTGCCAAACAACTCATCATTTACACAATTTTTTGATTTATTATTGTGCGTATGTTTAATATACCGTCCTCATTCCGACGCGAATGATAACTATGACAGATAAAGCGAAGTTAGAGTATATATGGCTAGACGGATACAAACCAACCCAAAGCATGCGTAGCAAAACCATGATTCGTAGCGATTTTGGCGGCACAGTTGCAGAGTGCCCTATGTGGTCATTTGACGGTTCCTCCACACTACAAGCAGATGGAGGCGATTCAGATTGCCTATTGAAGCCAGTAGCAATTTACCCAGACCCAGACCGAATCAATGGATATTTGGTAATGTGTGAAGTATTGAATGCAGATGGAACGCCTCACGAATCAAATGGAAGAGCAACTATCGATGAAGATGATGATGATTTTTGGTTTGGTTTTGAGCAAGAATATTTCCTATGGGATCCAGATACAAACCTACCGCTTGGCTTCCCAAGAGATCAAACACCTCAAGGACAATTTTACTGCTCTGTTGGGGGCATGAATGCTTTTGGTAGAGAGATAATCGAAGACCATCTAAACCAGTGCCTTGAAGCCGGTTTGAATGTAGAAGGAATCAATGCAGAAGTAGCAGCTGGTCAGTGGGAATACCAAATATTTGCCAAGGGCGCAAAGGATGCAGGAGACCAAATATGGGTGTCAAGATATTTAGCAGAAAGAAATGCTGAGAAATATGGCTTGACCATTGATTGGCATCCAAAACCTCTAGGCGATACAGATTGGAATGGTAGCGGAATGCATGCAAACTTTTCCAACTCAGCAATGAGGGAATCTGGCGACGAAGCAGTTTTCACTAAAATTTGTGAAGCATTTGGCAAGAATATCAAGAAACATATCGATGTTTATGGTGCAGATAATCACATGAGATTAACCGGAAAGCATGAAACTCAATCAATCGATGAATTTTCTTATGGTGTATCAGATAGAGGGGCATCAATTAGAATTCCAATTGGAACCATTGAAGACGGCTGGAAAGGTAGACTTGAAGATCGCCGACCAGCTTCAAATGGAGACCCATATAAGATTGCAGCAGTAATCATTACCACAACAAAATCAGCATGATTTTGATTTACTAAACCAGTATTATGGTTAAAAACGCCAAGCAATTAGGCGTGTCATGGACGGACAGAATAAGAAGGCATTTTCTATCATTACTTTGATTTTGATTGTTATTGCAACCCCAGGTTGTATTGGCGATGCTGATGGAAGCAGTTTCTGTGGAGAAGGCACTAAATGGGATTCGGACGCCGAAAAATGCATAATTGGTAAAACACCTATTCCTTTGTTCGAGGGAAACTATAGTACTGTAACCATGCAAATAATCCATGCAAATAGCACAACTGAAGCCAACCTTACATACACAATTACCATTGAATTATATCACGAAGATGCACCATATCACGCAGATAATTTCCGCCGACTTGCTCAAACAGGCATGTATGATAATGTAACTTTTCACCGAATCATTGACGATTTTATGATTCAAGGTGGGGATTTTGAAAAGAATAACGGCTTGGGAGGACATGCTGCTCAATGGTATGGTTATTGCGATGGCGAATCAATGAATTGGGCTGATGATTGTAGTAGCGAGACTCTTTACACACTTCCCGATGAAGCAGAGAATGGTCTTAGACACCTGCCTTGTATGGTATCAATGGCCAAAACCGCCGAGCCAAATACTGGTGGCTCACAGTTTTTCATTATGCCAGACGATATTACTGAACATGAATGGCTCAATGAAGTACACACGGTTTTCGGCAAGGTAATTTCTGGTTGCGAGCATATTACAACTCTATCTGAAGTCGAAACAGTAAACCCAGATCGCCCAGTAGTTCCAATAATAATTACCAGCACAACAGTTTCGAATGAATAACAAGAGACAGATTCATCAACCGACAATCAAACAATTGGTTGATGGACCTCAAAGAACACATTCGCGGAATTCCGGATTTTCCAATACCTGGTATTTTATTCTATGACATTTCAACGATTATGAAAAGCAGTGAAGCGATGGAATTTGTAATTGAATCATTACATAGCCAAATCAAAGATTGGAAGCCAGATGTCATTGCTGGAATTGAAAGTCGAGGCTTTCTTTTTGCCACACCTTTAGCCCTAGGTATGGGACTTCCAATGATGATGATAAGAAAGGCAGGCAAACTTCCAGGCGAGGTTGTTAGTTACGAGTATGACCTTGAATACGGAACTGATACAATTCAGATTCAAGCTGATGCAATCCAAGCAGGCCAAAGAGTAGTAATTGTTGACGATCTTCTTGCGACAGGAGGGACATTGGAAGCATCGATTAAACTCTGCCAAAAAGTTGGAGGCGAGGTCGTCGGCTGCACAGTCGTAATTGAATTGGATTTTTTAAGCGGTAGAAACAATCTATCAGTACCTTGTAAATCACTTGTGCATTACTAAATTCGCTTCGCGGAAAATTTGCTATTTTTCTTTAAAACAGTCGATTTTTCTCTAAACCTATATAGAGCCTCCAATTTATAAAACAGTTAACCGTTTATAACGGGGGGGTTAAAAAACATGAGTTTTGAAAAGAATATAGCGAACTATTTCAAGTTCGAAGAAAAAGGAGCAACGCTGAATGGAGAACTAAGAGCAGGTATGACGACGTTTCTGACCATGGCTTACATATTGGTGGTTAACCCATCAATGTTGGCTGTGGCAGGAATACCGTTTGATGATGCATTATTTGCAACTGCTATCGCAGCCTTTGTTGGTTGTGTAGTTATGGGATTATGGGCTAACAAGCCATATGCATTAGCACCCGGTATGGGGCTGAATGCGTATTTCGTATTCTCAGTAGTAATTGCCATGGGTATTCCATGGGAAGTCGCTTTAGCAGCAGTATTCATTGAAGGTATCATTTTCCTAATTATATCTCTGCCACAAATCGGTTGGAGAACCAAGATGATCAATGCCATTCCAAGAGACCTAAAGATTGCTACTGGAGCAGGTATTGGTATGTTCTTGGCCATAATTGGTCTAAGAGAGATGGGTTGGATTCAAGATGATGGTGCAACACTAGTCAATCTTGCAACAACTGAAGGCTTTGGATACGACCACGGCGCCTTAATCAGCATGGTTGCATTAATCGCCATCACTGTTATGATGGCAAGAGGCATCAAAGGCGCAATTATTTACGGTATTTTAGCAGCTTCTGTCTATGGTTGGGCAGTAGGTGCCTACGACCCTTACAACGATTTCGCAGCAGGTGGCGCAGGTTGGGGTTCATCCACTGCAGATTGGCCAGTAGCTAAGGACATTTTCGGCTTTGTCGGAATGCCTGAGGAAAGCCTTGGAGCAGCATTTGGTGCGTTTAGTGACATTGGAGATGATTTAGCAGGATTCATGCTCGTAATGATTGCTTTCCTGTTCGTCGATATCTTTGACACAGCAGGAACACTTTACTCAGTAGGCCGCCAAGCAGGCGATCTCGACGAAGAAGGCAATCTAATTGACTCTGAAGAAGCATTCATGTCAGATGCAGCAGCAACAATCGTTGGTGCAGCAGTTGGTACCAGCACAACAACCACTTACATTGAATCCGCAGCAGGTGTTGAAGAAGGCGGCAGAACCGGGCTTACAGCAGTAGTAGTAGGTGTATTGATGCTATCTGGACTATTCTTGTCTGGATTATTCCAAGCAATTCCAACTTTCGCTGCTGCTTGTGCTCTAGTAGTCATTGGTGCTATGATGATGAAGCAAGCAACAGAGATTAACTGGGATGACAAGGAAATAGTTCTACCAGCATTCTTGACTATGGTACTAATGCCATTCACATATTCTATTGCTGATGGTATCGCATGGGGTGTAATCTCCTACGTACTAATCAAGATGGGTATGGGCAAGTTCGACGAGCCAGGACCAATCATGTACGGTATTGCAATCTTCATGACCATGTTCTACCTTGGTCCAGGAGATTTCTCAACCTTCGGTTGGATCTTCGACAAGGTTCTGTGAACTTAGTCGGTAGAAAATACCCAGAGGGAATGAATTTCCCCGTCGATGCTGGTCTCACCAGTCTTGGCCACGAATGGAGATTTAATGAGCGCACGCTGAATGATATGGGCTTTAACCTCACGCCCAGCATCATTCAAAGCGCTAACAATTTGGCGTATGGTTGCAGGACCGTTTTCTCGTAACCAGGCAACAATCCATTCAGCTTGCTGTTGGTTGCTTCGCCGCTCCTCACTCCACCTTCGGCGCATGATGTAATGTCACTATTCATACTGCTTTAGGATTCGCAACAACGAGGTTGATGGTCGCAACACGGGGCGAGAACAATTGATTTAGGCTTGATTAGTATTGTAAGCAACGCCATCTGTCCATATTGTGTTAAACCATTTAGTGTTTATAAAATCAGCATTTGTTACATCCGCATTAGCGAAGTTCGCATTGGTCAAGTCAGCCGCAGCGATTACCGCATTGGTCAAGTCGGCAAATTTGAAGTACGCATTGGTCAAGTCTGCACCGTTGAGAAGCGCATTGGTCAAGTCGGTAATCCAGAAGGTCGCATCGGTCAAGTCGGCATTTCTGAGGTCCACACTGGTCAAGTCGGCCCAGGTGAAGTCCGCTCCGGTCAAGTCAGCATTGTAGAGGTTCGCATTGGACAAGTCTGCATACCATAAGTCTACATTGGTTAAGTCAGCATACGTAAGGGATGCATCAGCCAAGTTGGCATCATAGAGAGCCGCATAGCTCAAGTCGGCATGGAACAAAACCGAACTGCTCAAGTTTGCATTTTGGAGTCTCGCACCGCGCAAGTCGACAAAAGCTAGTTCCGCATTATACAAGTCAGCATCTCTTAGTTCCGTATCACTCATGTCAGAATATCTGAGGCCCGCATAACTCAAGTTAGCCGCACCACACCAACCTCCACAAAATTCAACAGAATATCTATTGAATTCACTATTTTGTAGGTAGGTATAGTTCATCCCTGTGTATATAAAGGTGGCATTCATTGCAACTATTGAGCGCAAATCGGCATGGTCTAAAGTGGCATAATCGAAGGTTGTATTTTGTAGATTAGCTCCACGCAAGTCAATACCAGTCAAGTCCATTCCTGAGAGATCTAATCCACTGAGGTCGGCATTTACACAGTAAGCATAAGGTACAAGTTCACAATCAGTCATAATCATAAGTGGTTGTGAATCATAAATTTCTCCATCAATCCATATTGTGTTTGCCCAGATAGTGCCATCAAAAACAACATATTTTACAATAGCAGAACCAAAGTCTGCATTTGTCAAGTCAGCATCCTTAAGGAATGCATCGGTTAAGTCGGCATTCCTTAAGTTCACATCAGTTAAGTTGGCTTCGTAGAGGAATGCATCGGTTAAGTCGGCACCCCAGAGACGTGCACTAGTCAAGTCGGTATTCATAAGCGATGCATCGGTTAAATCTGTTCTCGTTAAGTCCGCACCAGTTAAGTTAGCGCTGTTGAGGCGCGCATTGCTCAAGTCTGCTTCTTCGAAATCGGTACTAATCAAGTCAGCATAACGGAAGTCCGTACCAGCCAAGTCGGCACGCCAGAGGGACGCACCGGTTAATTCAGCATCCAAGAACTTTACACCCGTCATATCGGCGTAGTAGATCATCGCATCGGTCAAGTCAGCACTATAGAAGTCCGCATTGGTCGAGTCGGCATATCTAAGGTCCGCATTGGTTAAATTAGCATTATCGAAGTTCACATTGGTCAAGTCGGTATATCTAAGGTCCGCATTGGTTAAATTAGCATAATCTAGATCCGCATTGGTCAAGACGGCATCCAAGAACTTTGCATTACTCAGGTTAGTCTCGCCGCCACAATAGCCACCACATTCAAAAAAAGAATATCTATTGAATTCAGCATTTTGTAAGTAGGTATTATTCATCCCTGTGTGAATAAATGTAGCATTAAATGCAACTATTGAGCGCAAATCAGCACGATCTAAAGTTGCGTAATCGAAGGTTGTATTTTGTAAATTAGCACCACGTAAGTCAATACCAGTCAAGTCCATTCCTGAGAGATCCATTCCACTGAGATTTGTATTTACACAGTAAGCATACGGTACTAATTGACAACTTGTGGCATTAACTAAAGTATCATTTAATTCAGAATTTTGATTTTCAAGATCAGCGATTGCCAATTGTAGATTTAACAGCTCATTTTCTAAATTCTGTAAGTATGTTTCATCGACATCTTGACCGTCCATACCTGCTTGACCATCTAGTCCATTCACACCATCAACACCATCTTTACCCTTAATTTCTACAGTATTCCATCCAGTAGAAGTACAGGTTTCAAAAGATTCAGAGGATTCAACATAGTATAATCTTCCATTTGTATCTTCATTACAAACCGGCAAACCATCAGCACTCTCAACATAATATGTGTCCCAGTTGCCTAATTCTGTTACCATTTCTTCATTGGTTGCCATATTGTTTTCTTCTACTGTCGAAATCATATAAGCCATCATTGAAACAAAAATCAACAACATTACCATTCCAATCGCTATATGGCTCTTTTTTTGTTTTTCTACTTCTAAAACAGCGTATTTTTTTTCACCAACCGGCTCAAATGGACTATCTTTCATGTGTGTATTAGAGACTTGAGGGTAAATAAATCACTATCATGTTGGTGCAGAAGGCAGGATTCGAACCTGCGAACCGTTACGGACTGGGACCTCATCCCAGCGCCTTTGACCAAGCTGGGCGACTTCTGCAGTAATCTAAACGGAATCACTCGTGTATATCAACACATCCGAGGATGTGGATTTAGACTATTTCCAGACTGAGTTTCACTCAAGGTCTGCGCCATTCATTAGCAGAGGTAGAGCAACAATCATGCTGCAACATACCGCTTGAATACCGACCATAACTAGTCCTAGAGTTGCCATAAATCCACCAGCATCTTCTCCTAATGCATCTTCAAATGCTGATGCGACGAAAAAGGTTTGAATCAGGCCGCTAAGAACAGTAATTCCGACTGCACCGAATCCCCACCAGACACCGGCTTTCTTGTATTGCATCAGCAAGACACCAGCGTAGGCAAACAGACCGGCTGAAGCCAATCCCATTAGAGTTGTAACATAGTACATTGCTTTGACGCCACCATCCAAACCTTCTAGATCAGTAGTTAGGTTCAGCATACTGCCTAAAACACCTAATCCACCAAGAATAATTGCGACGATACCGAAGACTTTCGGTCCACCGCTTTTATTCTGTACTATAATCACTTGTTGGCCCATGGCTCCTGCAGGGGCTACTTGCCCCATCATTTGTGCATCTTGTGGTTGCATGAAGCCAACTATAGTTATACAGTTTATAAGCAAATAGCCAACAATCAGTTAATTTTTACCAATCAATATTCAGCAGGCATACGGCCACGCATTCTAAGCCACAACTCTGAGACGACAATTAGACCGTATAACGATGCCAACCACAGTGTTGGCCTTCCCCAATTAGATGTAATCGTCGCTGAATCAGGCAATACACCCTCAGTTAGCATCAACAGTGAACATAACCAAACAAAGGTAAAGCAATGCAACCCAAGTCTTAGACCAGACATAATTTGTGAAGAATTAGATTTCATCTCAGTAATCTGCGCACCGGTTAATACAGCTGAAAACCCAACGATTTTGTCTAATGCAGTTCCGCCATTCCAACGTATCTTGCCTAGTCTAAAGCGATTAACAAATTCAATAATTGCGAACACTGAAACCCATACTACGACGATTTCCAAGACCGGCTGCGCCCCTCTCAAATTCAAATCGCCAAATTCAGACCACAAAACGAGTATCCATAACCAAGCGACTAAGAATAATTGAAATGTTCTGGCGAATTTAGTTAATTTTCTCAATAATTCTGTATCGTGTGACAACAATCCTTCAAGCGCAATTACCAGACCAGTTATTGTTGAAATCGCAGCACCAGCTAAGATCCACCACCAATCTAAATCCCTATCCCGCCAGGCTAACATTAGAGCAATCAAAGTCCAACCGAGGGCAATTACTGAGGCAGTATTTGCAGTTGCTTGCATTGTGTAAAGCGGGTCACGGCCATCTTTCAGCACGGCCAGTCCGCCCATTAATCGAACTTCAAATGCTGAATCATCCACTACTCCGTGTGCAGCAGCAGTCATGCCACCGATTGATTTTATTCGAGCGGCCTCAACAAGACCAACTTCATCTCTGACATCAGATTTGTTCCATGAAGAGCCACGGCTGGCAGCCTTTGCCGCACCAGCGCCACGGTTTTTCGATTTACCAGCAGACCTTGTTTTTGCCCAAGCACGAATCTCTTCACCAATCAATTCCTCAACTTGATCTTCATTGAGCGGAGCACCGTGGTCGGTATACAACCAACGACACTGAATAGGAACTGGTGCAGGGTCTACGTCAGGAGCGACCATCTGGAATTGTCCAGGGCCAAGGGTGGGTAATTGAGCAACTAAATCTTGGTCGCCGCCGCTTTCTTTGAGTAGATGCCGTACTTTCTCAACATCTTGTGGCTGGGTGAACCGGCCGATGAATGTGGTATTGGCTTGAGCTAGAATTTTGTAATCAACATCGCTGACGTTTTGTGTTGCTAAAACGCAGGCTACACCATATTTTCTTGCCTGTTTGAAAATCAGTTTGATGAGGTCTTTTGCTGGAGGATTTCTAGGATGTGGGGGCAGATAAGGAGCAACTTCATCCATGAAGAATAGTAGTTTTAATTCCCCGTCTGCGGGTTGTTGAGTCAACATCCAATCGTATAATTCTCGAGATAACTCCTGAACGAAATATTGCTTCTGCGCCTCATCTTGGATGGTATTTAGGTAGACAATATTCAATGGTATTTTACCTGGTATTGCCGGTTCAACAAATGAGTCAATATCGATAGGGACGCCATTCGAAAATAGTAGCTGATTTACTCCTGAGGAAAACGCTGACAACCGTCTTGCTAGGTCATTTCTGGTAGATTTCGGCAACCTTTCCTCAAAGTCGGCAAGGCCGTATTCGATCATCACCTCTTCCCATGTAGGAACGTCCATCTTGCCATCTTCATCTTCTTCGACGAAGCACTGAGGGTATAATTGACGAATGAACTCGTGATGTGGCTCTCTAACCACTTTTGCCAATGATCTAAAATCACCAACATCAACACCAAGTTTAGTTCCTTCAACTAAGATTTCATACAGGAATGGTTTGATGACTTTTCCTTGGGCTTTTTCAACATCATAGCCAGCCAAACTGGTAAATCCAGCTGCCACCATATCCCAAGCAGTAATCGCTTCTTCAGGGTCTAAATCAGCCGGAGGTGCTCTAAATGGGTCGATACAAAGCGGCAGACCCTTGCTTCGCAGCGGCGTCCAAATTCTTACCTCGCACATGTCAAGTAGCTTGCGAGCCCGGCTAACATCACCGCCTTGAGCGGTCAAATCCTTTTCATCAATGCCCAATGCTAATCTCGCTAAGTCCCCTTGAGGGTCGATGATTAGTGAAGGAATCTTGGCGATTGCTGCTTCTTCGATTAGCGCCTTGGCCATTACCGTCTTACCAGACCCGGTTGAACCAAGCATAGCTGCGTGTCTGGCAAGTACCTGTGGGGGGATATCAATTGGCCTTGCATCATCTCTTCGACTACCAAGAAACATGCCTTTTGGTTTGAAGTTAGCATTGGATTTACTGCTTTCAGCCATCGCAGAATCGGTTGAGAAAATGTCACCGACGATCCTTGCTAGACCGCCAACTTTCTCGTCCACATCCGCCCCTAAATCTTTGGAGTTGGATGTCCCATCATCGGACACCATTAGAGGGTCTAATTATGTCAATAGTATTGAAGAATGCGGAAGATTATAACATAAATACACATAGTATTAGAGGTCCAAGTTTTAGCGAGGCTCATGGAAAGGATACCCACTGCCAGACCATCTTGGAATGATGAGATGCGTAAGGCGGCGTTGGAAACTTTAGATTCAAAGCACTGGGTCAAAGGGCCAAAGGGTAAGCAGTTTGGTGAACTGTTTGCAGATTATTGTGGTTCACTAACCGCGGTTCCTTGTCAAAATGGCTCATCTTCTCTGTGGGCGGCACTAAAAATACTCGAAATTGGCCCTGGCGATGAGGTAATAGTTCCATCTTACACCTTCATTTCGACAGTCACCGCGATATCATTAGTCGGTGCAAAACCTATTTTTGTCGACGTTGAGCCGGACTATTGGTGTGTAGATCTAGACTCAATAAAAGCGGCATTAACCGAGAGAACCAAGGCAGTAATCGCAGTCCACATATACGGGCAAATTTACAATCCAGAAATTATAAAATTCTGCCAAGAGCAATCAATTGCACTTATCGAAGATGCCGCACAGGCACACGGCGCGGCATTAGAGACAACTGGTAATGAAATATTGATGGCTGGCTCTTTAGGTGATATTGGCTGCTTTTCTTTCTTCCCTTCCAAGAATATGGCCGTTGGTGGCGAAGGGGGGATGTTGACAACCACTCGAGATCATTTGACTGAATTAGTTAAGGGAGTGATAAACCATGGCCGTTCACCAAGTTTAGAATCTATGCAACTAGGAAGTAACTTGAGAATGTCAGAAGTATCTGCTGCAATTGGAATTGAGCAACTAAAGAACCTCGATAGGTGGGTAGAACGACGTAGAGCTATCGCTCAGAGGTACAATGAACAATTTACCAATCACCCTCACTTACTAACTCCGAAGGTGAGGCCAAACACTAGACATGCGTGGCATCAATATTGCCTTTCGACGAAATATGCTAATCAACTAGTAGAGCACCTTGATCAACATGCAATCGATGCTCGAAGATATTACCAAATTCCTTGTCACAAACAGCAATTATTTGCTGAACATCCACAACATGGAGACGAGTTAAGCAACACAAATCACCTTGCTAAATCGTTAGTTGCTATACCGGTGATGCATGAATTAACAGATTTAGAAATTGAAAGAATAATTTCGGCAGTTAATTCATTTAGTCCTGTTTAAACGATTTAATAGTCTTCGCTAAAGCGGAATTAGACCATCCTGGCAAACCGGTAATCTCAGAACCAATCCATTCTGGAATTTCAACAACCTGTGTGGAATTACTTAATTCGACCTCTGCTAAAATTAAGCCAGCCAACTCTCCTTCAAACTCATCAATCTCCCATGTAAAACCATCTTCGCTGGGCCAAAAGTATCGGGTTTTCTCGACGAAGGGGTAATTATCTAGATCAATGCCTCTAGGGACTTCTGATAATTCCCATTCAAACTCCATTGCAGTGTCGTAATTTCTTCTTCCTTTGATACTCAAAATAATCTTGTCGTCAATAAATCTTAATCTTCCACTCGAGAAATTATCCTTACTGATTAAATTCTCTTCTGCCTCGCTTATTGGTACTATTGGAGTTGAATCGTAGGAAAGTTGGAATTCCCCTATTTCGAACAAATCGAGATCCAAATAAAACTGCTTTATGTTAGACAGATTTGGCACATTTCGCCACGGCTTTAAACCTCTACCATCGACAAGAAATCTACGTTCAATTTCTACGCCATAACCCAGATTAATCCCTCGCAGTTGTGTTATGCTACCGATTCTAAATGTATCCATTCGTTTTCAAGCGCATAATGCCATAAATCTGCAAGCCTCATCAAGTTATATGATGAGCGTTCAAATCTTTTCGCCATAGTGTTTAGCAAAATTCGACCTTCGCGGCCGCCAATAGATTGACCTTGAACCTCAAGAATTTCAGTTGATATTTTACCAAATAACTCGGAAATAGTTATCCACTTTTCTTTTAATAATTCTTCAGGTACCCCTTCTTGGTCTACTAAACAACCACGCATTATTTCAATCAAAGCGACCGTCTCATGCCCAAGTGAGGATAATTCGGATAGCAGAGGCGTATCAGTATCTTCAATATCGTGCCATAGAGCCTGAGCATCCGCGATATCTCTTGCATGACGGGCAAGCCTTTCAATTACGTCGACTCCTCTAAGGTATGAAGCAATGATTCTCAAATCTTGCAACAGGGGCTGGTTAAGGGTTAGGACTAACAATAAATCTTGAGAGAGATATTCCGCTTGTTTTTGCGCATTTTTTCTCAACTTGTAAATTTCTTTTAAGTCTCCTTCATTGAAAATTTTTATTCCGTTGATTGCTAGATTATATGATGAAATTATTGAATCAAAAAATTCAGAAATTGCTGATCTTAACGTATTCATTCGGTTATCTAAGTTTGTTCTTATCGGTGGCACCATATTCACACCTACTTATCAGAGGCCTCAGTCTTTCCCGCAATAAGCATATTGATTAGAGTCTCTGTAAGGTCTATACTATAACCACATAACCTCCTAACGATTTCAGAAATCCTGAATTCAGAAAGAACGCTAGTTGCTCGTGCTCGCGAGGACATTAAGTCGTTCTCATGTTGTTCTAAATCAATAGTTGCTTTCGCCAGGTCTTGTTTTGCTTTGATTAACACAGAAATATCTTTTGAGTATGTGTTTCTAATAATTGCTCTTAATGAAGATAACCATATCGGTATCGCTGCCATTGGCATTTGATTTTCCTCAAACTCAATGTTGTTTTGCTCATCAGCAACTAAACTAGCAAAGGTTTGAGCGTGGTCACCCATCCTTTCTAAGTAATGAGCCATGACTGCATGCTCCATCGCTTGGTATCTATCAATACCTAAACCTCTTTCGATTTGTGGCGAATGCAAAGCCATAGCAACTTGCCGGTCGATAAGTAAGCGTCTAGCATCAATTTGTCGCTCCCTATCTTCATAATCAGAAATAGTGTCTCGATCATCCCCCGAAAGCACACCTAGTGTATCTTCGACTAGGCTTGTTACAAGTAAATACATCCGATTCAAACTAGTTTGTAGTGGCAATTCATTCGGATTCAGTAACGAAATGATTGAAATTTTTTTATCTTCATCCTCTGAGATTTCCATTCCCCTAGTATCTCTTAAAAATCTCCTAACGATTCTTTTTTGTTGAATAGGGATTCCTTCTTTCATTGAGACATTAATAACATCAGCTCCGCTTACATATGCTCCGATTAGGTAATCATAAAGGGCACTCTTTGGATACTTGCTTAAGTCAATAGACACACTACGTCTGATTTGTTTTACTTCGTGCGGGGTTATTTGCACCTCTCCGCTTGCTAAACATTCAACGCCCACTACATCTCCAGACGATAGATTGTTACTTTTTATCCACTTCTTTGGTAGGCTAACAATGAAGGTAGAACCGCCGGTAACCTGTAATTTTCGATATTCGATATTGCCTAAAATCTCCATGTTAACGCACCTCCGTATAACTCCGGATAGATACCCATGCCACACTAATTATATATAGACCTATATATTAATATATTGAAGTAAATAGTTTCCGGACACATTACACAATACTATGGTTACCTCCCACGGTTTGGAGAGAGTATACTATGATAACTCAAAGCACCAAAATGAAAGCAATAACACTGATCTTACTTATGATGGTCTCAGCCATGGCTGGATGTCTAGGAAATGATGACGATGATAAAGACGACAACACAGACACCGTCACTACCCCAGGGGACGGCACTAATTCTACTGTAAATGAAACTGTACCCGACGACACAATTGACGTCGGAAC
>DUKP01000071.1:0-151 GCA_013329295.1 Candidatus Poseidoniaceae archaeon | reverse complement strand
CGACACAATTGACGTCGGAACAGTAGTCTGTGGCCCAGATGGCTCAATTAGCATCGCTGGGTCATCTACCGTTCTACCTCTTGCAGAAGCATGGGCAGAATATTACACAGAGGCTTGTGAGGGAGTTACCATCACAGTCGAATCTGGAGGA
>DUKP01000062.1 GCA_013329295.1 Candidatus Poseidoniaceae archaeon | reverse complement strand
GCTCTACCTGACTGAGCTACAGGCCCAACGTAGCAACTTGGGCTTAACAGCCGACTTGCCCTGCGTTCATATAATTTACGGCATGGGGAACCCAGCCTCGCAATAGCGAAGCGCTTCCAAAATCCGCCTTTTTGAGCGTCCTGAGGATATTAGCCGCTGGGCATGGTAATGAATAAAGGCTTCGCATGGAACAAAACATCTGTGAGCGGGCCAATTTTTACCGATGATTCTGTTGCCCGGGAACTCGAATTGATAGATAAAGATACCAAATTTTACGAATGGAAATCTCCGACTGGAGAACTTCTTTCAGTTGAATTACCGCACACAGTTTATCCGCCTAAAGAAGATACAACTTTTATGGCTGAAAATTTAGTAAGACTAGGACCTGGAAAAGGTCGCAAATGCCTAGAGATCGGAGTTGGCAGCGGAGTATTATCGCTACTTTGTCACCGCCAGGGATGGAAAGTTTCTGCATGTGATATCAATCCTTATTCAGTAGTTGCTGCTAAACGACTCTTTTCTCTAAATTCAGCTTCAGATATCGAAGTCAAAGAAGGCGGCCCGGGCCCGAAAGAAGATGGTGAATCAATACAATGGGCGACGAAGAAAAATTTTGAACTAATTTTCTGGAATATGCCTTACATTACTCCAACATTAAATGATGAAAGTCATTTAGGCCCTTTGGAAGATGCTGCTTTGATAGATACCTCAACTACCAGTTTAATTTCCATCACTCTTGCTAAAATAAAATTATCAAATCTACTTGCTAACTCTGGCATCGGTTTGTTTACTGTTGGAGAAAAGTTTACTCAAGATTATCTTGAAGACATTTGTTCAAAAAATGGATTTTCCTGTAGAATTATCAACCAGTTGCATTTTGATGATGGAGAATGTTTGAGAGTTATTGCTTTTTGGCACCCATATTCGAAAACTCCACCAATTCACAAAGAGGTAGTTGGCTCGACAAACAGTGAATTATTGACAAATGATTGGCCAGTTGGCAGTTCTTTGTCTACCGATCTTCAAACAAAAGGCCGAGGAAGATACGATAGAAAATGGATTAATTCTTCTGAATTGATGGCTTGTTCTTGGAAAATTGAAAAGCCAATTGAGATGTCTCCTGCAATATTGCAAATTATCTGCGGACACCTAGTTAAGCAATCACTTCAATCTATTGACGATTTTAGTAATGATTCACAATTAATTCTAAAATGGCCAAACGATCTAATTATACTAAAGGGAGAAAAATTTGGCAAGGTTTCAGGAATTCTTGTAGAATCTGTATCGAAGGGCAAAATAACACATACTGTTGTAGGGATTGGCATAAACATCTCAAACAATTCTGCCGTACAAAATGAAAATTTCCCAATAGCATATACTAATTGGTTTTCAAGTTCAGCAACTGCTGAATATTTGCAAAAACAAATCCACTGTAGGATTGCTGGTTTGTTTGAATCGGTTGAAGGAATACCTAATACTAATTTTGATTATGTAAAAAGTATGGCACTAACAACCATAAAAGAGGGTTTCATATCTTGCAAGAGTATTTTCTATAGAAATAGTAAAGTGACTTTTGTAAATGTAAATGATGATGGAACTGTATCACTAAAGCATGAAGACGGCACTCAAATATCTTGTGATGAAGGTGAACATCTAGATTGGTTATTCCTTTGATTCTAATTCTGCATCAATTGATTCAACATCCATTTCATTGCGACGCTTTTGGAGACCAAATAGCAGAATTGCAGCACCTATTGGATAAATTATGAAATCAAGCATCAAGGTTCTATTGATGTCAACATCTGCTTCAACAGAACCACTACTAATGGTAATTTCAACAGAGTACTTATCGTATTCTTTAGAAGTGAATGTCGGTGCTGAATAATCTTCACCAGAGGATAATTGAAAATCTATTTGCTCAATTTCAACTGAGTCTTGAAAAATTACAATCTTACCTTCAGAATCTGTAATTGATTCAAGATCTATAGTTAATTTATCTCCGTTCAACAAATGTGCTGTTTTTAGATAGGTTTGATTTTCTTCATCATCTAATTCAATATTTCCAACCCATCCATGAATTATAAATCCAGCACACAAGATACCTATGCCTACAAGTATCAATACGTCACTGAACTTCATAGCATCAGCGGAACCGCCAGCCCCCATGTGTTGGACTCGCAGACTCCTGCAAATGAATCCTTCCTTAATCAAGATTTGAAAGTCTCTCTCTAACCAACCTAATTTTACCACTAGTCGTTAAGCTTGAAAGCCCATTTTTCTCGAGTGAATCATCTGCTTCTAAAAGCTCTCTAATTACAAATGAATCTGCTAATTTAACCTGTAAAATCCCTGTTCCGCATCCATCTGTAAATTGATTTACAGAAAAATCCATGAGTTTTGGACTGCTGCTAAGTTCTAACTTTTGCGATAATTTTTCAATGCTTGAAATCATTTGACTTTTTGATTTGATTTCTGGCGAAACTAAAACACCAAGCCAACGCCTTTTTCCGCGTAATGCCTTGCTTAGACGTTTGGCCATGACACGTGTTAATGATAATTTAACTTAATTTCTTTGGATAATATCAAAACATTTTCCTTTCTCGGTCTAATTGTTGCAGTATGGAAAGTGATTCTAAAACGATTTCTAATTCCAGTGAAGATATTTTGTCACAGTTTGAAGAACAAAATATTTCTATGGTAAGTTTAGTCAAAACACTTCTTTCCACTTCCACAATGCCACACATTATCTTAATCACTTTATTATCAACAATATTGTACATAGTTGCAAAAGTGGATTCTCTTACGATTTTCTCTTCAATGGTATTTGCCAGTTTGTCAGTTTCTTATTGTGTAACTGCCTTACTTTCAAAAAATCCAAAAATCAGTAGTTGGATTACTTTGCCAGATGACGAACAGAAAATTGACTCATCTAAAATGTGGAATACTCTTAGTAAATTTAGAATTTGTTTATTTCCATTGAGTGTTGCCGGACTGATATTTTTGATAATTTCATTTACCACTGGAGAAAATGGCGTAATTAGTGATGCCAATAAATCAATTCCATTGATACTCGGAATGCTATTTGTTATTTGGTCAATTGTCCAAGGCACTTCATTCTCAATGTGGGCTTCATCGACGAGTGCTAAACCATCAAGTAAATCTACAAAATCAAGTAGTATTCGATTCTCTTTGATCGTAATATTATCTACTATCGGTTTGGTAAGCATAATATTAGCCGCTGTATTCTATCAATTAGAAAATTTAGAAAATAAACTGGGTGATTCAATTGTTTTAGCCATTCCATTTTGTCTGCTTGCTATCGGTTTAACAATAGGAAGCATTAGTTATTCATGGAAATTCAAGAAACTAGCTTCGATGAAACCAAATTTGCAAAAATTTAGTTCTAGGTGGACCATTATTTGCCATTTATTCATCACATGGCATCTACTTACTATTTGGCGACAGAATTTCTTGACCCCTTCCAATTTACAAGTATTCTTTGAAGAAATTACATTGATGATCTTCACTGTATTCGTAGCTATTTGGTCGATGACTTCAAAGGGATATAGAAGTAAATTGAAACTAATTACTGAAGAAAATGCCTTGACCTGGGGATTAGGTTTTGGATATGCATATGCGGGAAGTGTAGCAATGCTTACTACATTTTTCGATGATATAGTCACTGTAATGTCAATTGGACATGGAGTAGTTATAGTTACTGTAATTTTCATTCATCGATTAATATTAAGCAAAATTATTGGTAATGATGATTCTTCGGTGGAAGTAAAAAGAATAATGGATAATTCCAAAAAATCTAATCATGAAGAAGAATCCAATGTAGAGGACATCTCAAATGAAATACCTAATAACAAACAAAACGATGATGAAAATGACGAGGTGTGGCAAGAGGATTCTGATGTTGATTGGGATGCTGAACAAGAACAACCTCAAATTGACAATATTGAATGGGATGAAACCATTGATTTAGATTAATCATCAGTTATGCCAGACAGTAGTGTAACTACTCGCATGCTATTATGTAAGTCCTCACTTACTCTTGCTCCTAGTATTACTTGAGCATTTGAATCAAGAGCTTCTGTAAACAGTCTAGCAACCGAATCAACTTGACTCAAGGTCATACCTAAACCTCCTTCAATTTGAATCAAACATCCAGTTGCACCGCCGACATCCAATGCTGCTAATGGAGCCATCATAGCAGAGTGAAGTATTTTCTCTGGTTCATCTGGGTCACCTAAGCCTACCAATAAAGTTGACTTGCCATCCTGTTCAACAATAGCCCTCAAATCCATTAGATCAAGATTAATTAATCCCATCCTAAGCAAAGTACGTACTAAACCATCCACCAAATCCTCTACCCACTCAGCACCCATTTGCCAACTCCTACCCTTTTCTCTTGCTTGTCTAGCCAGCCTTTCAAGTGATAGATGGACTGTTACATGAGCGAATTTGTCAAGCCTTTCGAAGCCTTCTTCAGCGATTTTGAGTCTGGTAGATTGAATTTCAAAAGGCATTGCTGCGACTGCAATTACAACTGCGCCTGACAGACGAGCTTGTCTGGCAAATTCATGCGCCGCACCAGTCCCTGTACCGCCACCAAGTCCGGTTAACAAAATTACCAATTCAACCGGTTCCATCAATTTTCGAACCATCGCAGATACACTTCGCATTCTTTGTTCAGCCAAAGGCGGTAATGCTGCGCATCCCAATTTATCTACAACTGTACCCAAGCGAAGAATATGACCTCGATCTACGGATGTAAAACTTTCATCATCGGCATCAATTAGCAAGACATCTGCTTCTGAGTCACATTTAGACCAAGCGCCTTTAGCCCACGAACAACCTAGGCCGCCAACCCCTGCGATCAGAATCTGTGATGATTCCATTGTTTGCTGGTGTTATTGATGCTCAATGAACTTTCTCTAATCATTCAATGTACCTTAGATACCTTCTCCTAGAATCTCTTGCCCATGCATTATCCGGTTCAATTTCCAAAACTCGATTATAATATTCAATCGCAGTTTCAAACTCTGACAAGTACCGCCCATATAGGTGGCCAAGGTTAGACAAAACAGGGATGCAGTCTTCATCATCTTCTAGCATTTTGAGTAACAATTTTTCTGCATTACCAAGGTCATTTTTCAACATCATTTCCTCGGCTTTTTCTAAATCAACAAGTTGTGATTCCGACAAATCATAAGTGTTGTCAAAAGGTGTTGGCATTGCTCTCAAATCATGCAAAAACTCCCCGTTATTGAACTATCCCTATAATCATGGATTTTAAGGCATATTTAGAAGTTTTTACATTCGGCCAAAAACGAGGTACTGCGAATAAATTTGACCATAGATTTTGGTAATGTTTAAAGGGTTCATGCCGGTGGGAGAAAATACTGGGTGTGTCAATGTTGCGCAAGCCGAACACAAAACGCCTTGCGCTAGGCACAATGTTGTTGGTTTTGTTGACACTTCCCGG
>DUKP01000064.1 GCA_013329295.1 Candidatus Poseidoniaceae archaeon | reverse complement strand
TTGCATTAACTCACGAGCATTTTCTAACGCGCTAGTCTCTAAATGCCCAGCAATTGCTACCAAAATCACCACCATGAGCGCTTCTTCCCACATTCCAAGTATCGATGCACCAATCACTGCAATACTAGTAAGTACTTGGAATCCCATTTGTTTAGACAACAAACTCGCAACAGCCTCATGGAACATTTGTAATCCACCAATCATAACACCGTAAGCGCCAATTAACCCTAATATTATAGGAGACCATCCAAGTAAATCTCCAAGAAAAATAATCAATAAAATTGGTATTGCGATAGTTCCTCCAAACAAACGCCATTGGTCAGGACGAAGTCGGCTGGTTGAAGCCTCAACAAATTTTGGCTCAAAGCCAATTACTTGTGAAAGTGAACGGTTTCTAAGTTCCCGTAATTCTTTTCTTGGGGCTGGTACTAATTGAAGTAAAATTTCATCATCTTTACTTATCTCAACGTCAAGAATACCTGGTTGACGCATGAACAGTTTTTTGACATCTTTCTTCAAAATGCTATTCCGCTTAGCAACCACCTCTGCATTGGTTGATGATAACAAATTTAGCGGGACATTTGGCGGATGCCCAAGAGATTTCATTACTGTTGAGACTTGAGAAAGTAGGCCTTGATCTAAATCTACTGTGAGTTTTATCTCACCCGCTGTCGCAGAAATTTCTGGCTCAACAACCTGCTTTAGATGAGAGAGGCCGCGCATTGCTTTAGATGCACAATCTGGGCAATCCATACCAATTAATGGCCATTCAACTTCATACTTGCCACCGGCCTGTTCAATTACTGTATTATCAACGATCTCAGCATCAATAATTTCGGGCTGTTTTGTTTGTGCTTTAGGTTTCGATTGTTGCTTTGGTTTTGGTTTTTTAGCCTTTTTTGGCTTTTTGGATTTAGGCTCTTCATCTTCTAAAGACAAGAAGGATTCTTCTTCATCCTTGCCCGCCATACTCTATGGTAGTGGTTAATGTTGATGAATTATCTCCCACATTCTAACCTTTAACAATGCGAAAATTGATGAAACAATTCTCTTAGGCCTAATTATGATGTGGCTTCCCGACAACTGGAAGCCAAAAGTAGTTGCAGTCGATATTGATGGCACGCTAACCAATGAGAACAAGTTGATTGAACCCTCTGTCATAGATGCATTACAAAGACTTGAAGCTGCTGGAATACCAGTGATTTTGGCAACTGGTAATGTAAGAGCAATTACCTACGGATTATGGCGATTTTTGAACCTAAGTGGGCCAATTTGTTGTGAAAATGGTGGTGTTTTGTGGCATCCCGACTGGGGTGAAACCAAGTATCGAGCTGATGGCAGTGAAGCAAAAGCTGCTGCACAATGGCTGGCAACTAAAATTGATGGATTGAAATGGGAAGGTATCGAAACAAATCAATGGCGAGAAAGCGAGTGGTGCCTAAATCCAGATGAAGATTTGGAAAGAATTACTCAATTGATCAAAGAAAGTGAGTGGTCGCATCTATCTATCATACGTACTGGTTTTGCTATTCATTTGATGGAGCCGCAGTTGTCAAAAGGCTCTGGTCTGAAAATTATTCTAAACAAAATGGGACTAACTCCGGATGATTTACTATGCGTTGGTGATGCCCCGAACGACCTTTCGATGTTTGAGATTGCTAAATGGTCAGTTGCAGTTGGAGGTGCGTTTGCTTACGTCACTCAGGCCGCTGATGTCGCATCCCCATTCCCTCATGGTGAAACAATAAAACCACTGGTGGATGCCATATTGGATTGAACAACTCGAATCGTAAATTAAACGAACTTTCTTAGCACTATTAATTAGGGGAAAAATCATGCAACAAAACAACATTAACGGTGGAGACTATACCAAAATCACCATCGCTACAATTGTGAGTATTTCATTCATAATAATACTATATTTTTTGTTTTCAAATATCGGGCAAATTATTTCAGAAAAATCGGAGAGTTTCTCTAGTTCTTCTTCAATCGTTTTGATCTATCGTCTAGCATTTTTTTCTGTATGTGTTTATGCAATAAGGTACATGTTTACTTGTGGACCAGGGAATATGCGAGTAGTTACCTTAGATGAAAACAAAGAATTTATTCTTAATCCAATAGGTATCAAAAAGTTCGTCACTTTTTCTTCTTGGACATTGTTAATGTGCCTTGGATATTTCTTAATTGCTATAATAAATCAAACTATGGAATTGCTGAAAGTTAACGCTATATCATGGTTATATTCTTGGCAAATGATTATTTTCGTCGCTGGGATTTCAATGTCTTTTCTGACTGCAACTGTAGTAAGATACATAATTTTACCAGATGAAGTAAAAATCGGACGTGAACATGGACATATGTTTCTTTTCCATGAACAAATCATGCATAACTTTGCTGCAATCTTCTTCGCCTTTGAAATGTTAATTGTTCAACCAGATCTACAACCTGATTTTGCTATTTTTGGATTATTATTTGGTGTTCTCTATATTTCATTCGCCTATCAATTAGCATATTTTAGCGGTGGATATTTTGTTTACAGTTTCTTACATCCTAAGCCTAAAATTGCTCCCATATTTGCCGTTGGACTTGCTAGTAGTATAGCATTATTTTATCTTGGATTGTGGACTGTTACGCGGTTCAATGGATATAATTGGTTAAGTTGGATAATCATAATTGGTTGGTTGTCGTTAATTGTACAATTTAGACCGACAAAGAGTAATCATAACAATAGTTGATGAGTGGTGGCGAGGGCAGGATTCGAACCTGCGAAGCTTTACGCAGAGGATCTTGAGTCCACCCCCTTTGACCGCTCGGGAACCTCGCCAGTATGCAGACGGTGG
>DUKP01000149.1 GCA_013329295.1 Candidatus Poseidoniaceae archaeon | reverse complement strand
GGAGTGGAAGCTAATGTTGGTGAAATAAACGGGGATTCAATAACTGAAGTGTTATCTATTTCAGAACAAAATGTTGATGGCACGCCAACCTTGGTTTACACAGTTAGAACCTCGGCTAATTTTGACAAATCAGGAGTTTCACTTGATAGCTTCACCGGCACCGCAGAAATTGAATTTACCCAAACTGAAGTTTTGCGAGTAAGTGATTTAGCATCACTTCGAAGTGATTTAGATTTATTCATAGAATTCACACCAAGTGGAATTAGCTTTTTGAAACAGACCATCGGTGACATTACGATATCTAATACCTACTCGCCTCCAAGCGAAAACTATGATTTCCCGTTAAGAGATGGAGATAGATGGACTACTACCGTAACCTCAACATCACAATGGTCCGGTTCAAGTGACTACATTACACCTTTTCCTCCACCAACTTCAGATACCAATAGTTCAACCTACGAAGTAACAAATGTTGGCAAACCAAGCAATGAGTTTGGTCAATCGATTAACTATGGAGGTTGCGATCAATCCTACGAAATCACTTCATTTAATTCAGATGGTGATGAAGCAGGGTATACTTGGTACTGCCCAGCAGCACGAAATTTTGCTTGGAAGCATACTGAGGAAGATGTCGGGCTAACTATTGATTTTAGACTCAAAGAATATATGCCAAAGGATTCATCTGGAGTAAATATTTACAATGACCCTGGCATTAGAGAAGATTGTCTTTTTATCGATACTGAAAGTGATGTTACCGCTTTGGACACGCCAATAGAGGTCTGGGTAAACGCTTCGTCTGCAGCAGGATGTTTAGGCAGTACTAGCGGTGTTTCACTAGAACTAAGGCATGAAGCGACTGGTGAAGTCCAAGCACTAACTACAGCATCTAATGGCAGTGCTTGGACGATAATAAACATAGGTAATTCAGTAGACGGTTCAGTTACTTCAAACGATTGGGCAAGTCATGGATTAGTAGCGAGAACAACCTCTGGCAATTTAGTTGGGGCTAAGACAATCACTCTTGATGATGACCTTGTAGTATTGGACTTATTCGCTGATGCTGAAAGAGCCATAATTACTAGAAATAGGGATGGAGAATTAAAGCAATTAAACTCTCTTTCAGGATATAATGTACTCCCTGGTGATCAACTTATTATCGAGGTGTCAATTCAAAATAATGGCATTTCAGATAGCGTCGCCACCGATTTGCGCATCTATCCTCCTACTGGTAATGATTTCAATTTACCAGTGCCATCACTATCTACCTATGAAATCTACAAAACTAATTTCACATGGGATGTACCTGAAAATCAACCAATTGGAAATATACCGATTTCTTGGGAAGCAGACCCTGATGAATTGAACTCTGCAGATGCCAATCCAAACAACGACTATGCTATTATCGAATTATTCGTAGGAAGATTGCCTACTCCAGTGGCAAATCATGTTAGTGCACTAACAAAGGTCGAGGTTTTCATAAATGCAAGCTCAAGTTTCGATGAAGATGGCGGCAATGTTTCATGCATATTTGACATCCCTTATGATGACGGTTCTCGTTCATGGGCTTACATGGAAGTAGTATCTACCAGTTGTCAAACTAATTGGACTTGGATTGACGATGGAAATTATCCAATTGTTGTCACTGTTGTTGATGAAGAGCGTGATGAGGTCGAACAAATCCTGTATGCAAATATAACTAATAGGGCTCCATTAATAGAAATTAGAAGTATGCGTACTGAAGCAAGAGTAGAACATCCTATCACCTTGTATGCATTTGCTAATGACACTGATTCTGAAGACCCATTCCCTGGAGTGGTAGATGTCTTTTGGCCTGATGCTCAGTGTATGGAAGGGTATTACACTAAGACTTGTACAACTACTGCTCCTACTGAAGGTTATCATTCTTTCAAAGCTATTGGCGTAGATGATGATTTAGCACAAACAGAAGCAAATATCGATATTTTATTCACTAATATTGCTCCTCACAGTACAATAATCAATCTGTATGATAATAATGGAATTATCGAATCTGATGAACAGCAGATTTGGCAACTTGATGAAGACCAATTAGTCACTATAAAAGGACAGGCTGAGGATTCTGTTGATGATATAGAGGATTTGGATCATACTTGGTGGCCAGATAACCGCCAGTCTGACTTGATTTACTTCTTGAAAGGCCGAGTCACTGAATTTGATATGAGTTGGCAAACCTCTGGATTACATACCATTAGACTCGATGTCACCGATGATGATGGTGCTACTAGTTCAACGAATGAGCGCTGGGTAAACATTAGAAATGTCCCCCCAATAGTACAACCATTAGATTCAATTTTACCAATTGCTGAAGGCCAAACAATTACTATTACTGGAAACTCAACAGATACACAAAGTGATTTAGCATCACTAGTCAAATGCTGGGATGTTGACCCCGGAATAGATAGTGATGGCATAGGAGGAGCCAGTGATGATTGTGATATCATTGGAGATGTTTTCAATTATGCTTGGAACCGAAGTGGTTCACATACTGTTGTCTATCACGTGACCGATGATGATGGCGCAACAACCAGTGAAGTTGTAGTGGTCAATGTTGTCAATATCCCCCCACTTGTCAAAGTCAAATCAATTCAATGTCGAGCGTATGAAAAATGTATTCTTGATGCACGCTCAACCACTGATTCACTTAATGACATAGGTGGATTAAATTATGCATGGGATACTGATATCAACTTTGATAGTAATGGTGATGGAATTAAAGATAATGATGCTGACCTAGTTGGCGCTAGAGTTGAACATACGTTCAGGCAGGAAGGTAAGGTAACGATTAAAGCAATTGTATGGGATGAAAACCCAGAAAAACCTGGCTCAAAGGAAATGGTCGTTGATGTAGGTCCAGCAGATCGCAACATCATAGAAGAAGCTGGAGCATTACTCGCTGGAGAAGAAGCCAACCCAATAGCCCAACTCGCTCTTGCATTAATCGTAATCATGCTACTTGTACTGGTTGGACGTCGTAGAAGCAATGCTGAAAAAGTAAAAACTTGGGAACAAGATGAACTAGATTCAGCATTTGATAGCGATGGAAAATTGAATTCAGAAACTCGCAAACCAGCCGCTCCACCGCCTGGTTTTGTCTTTGACCAAGCATTACAACTCCCACCTAATGCTGCTGATTCTGATGATTTTTCAATCGATGATCTACTTGCCGATCCGCAATTACCCGAAGGCGGACTTCCTGACGGATGGACTATGGAACAATGGAAGTATTACGGTCATGAATGGTTAAAATCTCAAAAGTAGACTAAATAACGACTCTCTCAAGTAATAGGACTTCTTCGGATAACCATGTTTAAGCAACGCTGCTTGGCTATACTTCTAATTTCAATTATGTTTATTGCGCCATTGGCTAGCCTCAATGACTCAAAACAAAACAGCCTAACTGATACTCCAACAATAAGTGAAAGTGGCACACTAAATGGTTGGCCTGATGTCCCTACATGGCGAATTGGTGACAAA
>DUKP01000215.1:3754-5540 GCA_013329295.1 Candidatus Poseidoniaceae archaeon | reverse complement strand
CTATTTCCTTCATAGACCAGTGAGTTATACTGGTCAACAGTTCTACCAGACAAGTACAATTTTGCTTCTTTAGAAGATTTTACTTCAATTGGGAAGCAAATATCTCCACGTAATGCAAGTAAATCACCAGATCCTTCAATACCGGAACCGGCTGCTCTTACTACGAGAAATGGTCTTTTTTCGACTAATTTCATCTTGGCTTTCTCTACTTCACTACAAGATTTGATTACTGCGTTGACGCCTTTTGCCAAGCCAGCGAGAACTAGTCTCAGTTCTCTCTCATACTTGCTGCTCACGATACTGCATCATTGTCAAGCGTTTTTGATTACTTCGGTATGCATCGTTAGATTAGTGACGATTTCGAGGTAGTGACAAATTTCGGTAGGTTTGAGGTCATAGATGGTTTGGCAGGGCTATGTCGCGATTGGCAATCCGGACTGAAAACTTCCGATTGTCATTCAAATTAATCGAAAAACTTCGTTTAAAATCACTCGAATTTGAAGTAATTGATGTCAATAAAACAGTACCATCTGAAAATATAATTTGGTTTTCTTCGCCTTCTGAAATTTTGACTTTTCCATCAATAGGTACCCCGATTCCAGTAGAAGTTGATAATATTGATTCAGCTATTTTGTCAGCAATCTTCCAACTAAAAGGTTCGAATGCCTCAGTATCTTTGGTAATTGGTATAGATCCTGGGCCATATCCTGGTATAGCTTGGCTAGTCGATGGAGCATTTTGTGGGATCTTAGAGTTGACATCTATCCAAGACATAATTCCAAATCTGTTGAATTTAAGGCGTATTGCTGATTTTGAAAATATCACAATTAGGGTCGGAGATGGTGCACCGTTAATTAGAGATCGAATCATCAATGATTGTATCTCAAGAAATTGGGTTGTTGAACAGGTTGATGAAAAAAAGACATCATCAGGCCTAATTCGTAATAATCACTCAATTTCTGCATTGAGGATTGCCGCTAATTCAGGAAAGAAAATTTGGCAATTAAGAGATATTACTCCAACGGAGGGGGACATAAAATATATTCAAACCGAGAGTCGAAAGAAATCTAAAGGTGAATTTACAATTTCAAAAGCAGTAGCAATTTTAGTTGCTAAAGGCGAATTAAGTATGGAAGATGCATTAGAGCAACAGGGTCATTCTTCTTCCGAGAAATGATCAAATTCATATTTTGCTTGATGCATTTCAGGTGATTTTTGCATTATTTTCTTGAGGGTAATTTCCAAACCAATCGGCGCGAAAATTATGCCACCAATTACTAATGATAAGAATAGAAATGAAGATCCAGGCACATATTGAGTTCCAGGAGATCCAGAGCCACTAAGCATCAACTTTACTGTACCAAGCCAAGGAATTTCTCCTCCAGCTACTCCAACTAACCAATCTTCTTTGACAGGTCCAGCAACTCCTGAGGCACTATGAACTCCAGATGAGCCATTAACTACTAGACCACCTTGGTCAACTGAGCACTGATTATTATCTCCAAGAGTAACTATCCCAGAATGTTTGGGTTGCCAATTCCATACCACTAGATATGGTTCAACGTTAGCATGGGCAAATCTGTTACAATCATAATATCCAGCATTATTGCCATCAAAACGAATGGTTATGGTTTCTGAATCAGTAATGTTTGTTCCTGGAACAGCCCAAGTCAAAACACATGTACCAAGTCCCCCGTCTTCATCTTCAACAGAATCATCCCAGGTGCCGCCGTCAGGACAATGTTGTGAATTATTTCCATCGCTGGGTGCTAAGCGATTTGGAGAA
>DUKP01000215.1:0-3374 GCA_013329295.1 Candidatus Poseidoniaceae archaeon | reverse complement strand
CCATCATCTCCATTTTTTTGGTAAATTATGACATCTCCTTCCATGCCATGAGTTTCGTAACCATGGTACTTGTTATTTTCATCGCTTGCTTCAGCGAATGTAATGATGTTTTCATATGGTGTGTCCATTACTAGAATAAGATCTCCTGCATCAATGCTTCCAACTTCTCCTTTTTCTTCATGTACCATCGAAGAAGATTCGACCACAACTAACGGTGGCATAGTCCCAGTATGAGCCCATAAGCCCAATACTAAGAATGCAATCATTGCGACTGCAAGCATCATCTCGCGTAAGAGATTGCTAAGCGGGTTTTTGTCGGTCAACTTTTACCCTCATTTTCGTTTCTTGAGACCTTTCTCAACGAGGAAATCTTCCCATGCCGCCGCATGCCCTGCTCCAAGTATTTTTGCTGCCTCGTCACCTTCTGATTTACGGCGCTTTAATTCAGAAGTTGAATCGATTTGTTTGAGTTCATCAAGCAGATTAACATAGCTTCTAAGGTTGAGGAATTCCGGTGTAATTACAATCAAAAGCAAACTTGAGAAAACGAGCATACCGATTGCTGCTCCAGTAAATTCTCCCCATTCAGCATCACTTTGTAAGAATAACAATTGATATCCACTAACGATAAGTAAAATTGCGGAAGCACCGAAACCAGTAGCACTTAACATTAGTTGTTTGCCATGTTGTTTAGCCCATAAATCACCAAAGAACCCCATATAATCACCATTGCTTGGTAGGTGGTACAATGTTTGAGTTCTTTGATGTTTTGCTTACAATTTTCACTGCAAATGCTCAAATGTGATTGCATTATCCATATGGCGCGGGGGTGGGGAGAGTATGTCTAGTGTATTTTCCCTGCTTCATGAAAATTTGCAAAAAGCACTTACTGCGAGGCAGTGGAGTCCAACTCCAATTCAGGAATCAGCAATCCCAGAGATTCTTGACGGTAAGAATCGATTATTGATTGCTCCAACTGGATCTGGAAAGACTCTCTCAGCGATTTTACCAATATTACATCGCTGTATAGCTGAAAATTGGGCGCCATTATCTGTACTCTATATTACTCCGCTGAGAGCGCTAAATCGTGATGTAGATAGAAGACTACAGGAGATAGCAGAATCTGTTGGACTGAATGTTGGACTTAGACATGGTGATACCACTAAGTCCGAGCGAGCAAAGCAGGTAAGGAAGCCACCTCATATTCTAGTGACAACTCCTGAAACATTCCAATTGATGTTTACCGGCAAGAATCTACGAGAATTGCTCAAAACGGTTAATGCAGTCATCGTTGATGAGGTTCATGATTTGGCAGCAAGTGAGCGGGGTTGGCAGCTGTCATTAGGTCTTGCTAGATTAGAAGCCTTATCAGGAAAAAAAGTCCAAAGAATTGGTTTATCAGCGACCGTAGGAAATCCACAACAAGTAGCTAAATGGTTGGCAAGCGATGGAGAGCCAATTATTGAAACTGGAAAAAGAATAACAGAAATATGTGTTGAAACAGAATTTCCAGAATCTAAGGATGAGTCTGGAGGAATTGAGTATGCTATTCCATCCCGTGCTCATGCTATTTTCCGCAAAGTAATCTCAATGATACGAAAAGATGCTCCATGTTTACTATTTGTCAATAGTAGAAGTGATGCCGAAACCATTGCCAATAGATTGCAGAAGATGGCTCCCGATTTACAAATCGGTGTTCATCATGGTTCACTTGCTACAAAGACAAGAATTGACATGGAGGATGGATTAAGAGAGGGTAAAATCTCCGGACTTGTGTGTACTTCAAGTCTAGAATTAGGTATAGATATTGGTTTAATTAATAGGATAATCCAAATCAAAAGCCCTCGTTCTGTTGACCGTTTACTGCAAAGAGTAGGTAGAGCGGATCACAGACTTGGAGGAATTGGTCGAGGAAATATATTTGCTTGGGATTGTGATGAGTTGTCTGAAGCAACTGTAATCGCTCAACGTGCAATGAGGGGAGAATTAGAACCAGTAATATGGAGAAATAATCCGAGGACTGTTGCGATAAACCAACTCATCTTAATGGCTCATTGTTTCAAAGCAGTACCTATTGATGAAGCAACAGAAATCATTAATCAAGCACCTCAATTTGAGAATTGGTCTCGTAAAGATACTTTAGAGGTGCTAGAGGTAATTGCTGAAAATTGGTTAGTGAAATTTACTGAAAACCCAAGCAATGAACCTTGGTATAGATGGCCTACTGCGATATATGAGGAAGCTAAACTAATGAAAGAGAACGAATCGGTCAATTTACCAACAGAGCGACCATTATTCAAAACTCCAGATGATGAGATAGACTCAACATTGAAGAAAATTGAACTTAAGTTACCAAAAAAATATGCTAAAGGATGGTTTTCTGTCTCGGGAAGAACTAGAGATTGGGTTACTAACCACTTGTCGATGATTCCAGATAAACAATCTTACAGAGTAAGAGATAGTGTAACAAGGCGAACGATCGGTAGTGTTGATGAGGCCTTTGTTTTGTCTCTAAATAGCTCTGGTGAAGATGAAGATGGCGCAGTTCGTCGCTTTGTAATTGCTGGAAGGACTTGGATGATAATTGATGCCGACCCAGAGAAAGCAGAACTTCTCGTAATACCTGCTTCAGATCAAGCCAAGGCGCCACAATGGGTTGGTGAATTACCTCCTGTACCTGCAGAAGTCGCAAGACAAATCGGTAAATTGAGAGAATTAATCGCTAGTGATTTGGGTTTGATTACAATTTCTAATCAACAATCATCTTCAATTGACCGTTTTAATATTCTTTCAGCAAACAACTTGAAAGTTTCAGATTATCCAATCAACGAACATGGACTTGGAATGCTTAGTGATGAAATTGGTGACCATATGGAAAAGTCTGGAAGTCTGCCGACAGATAGTAAAATTACCATAGAAGAGCGAAATGATGCAATAATTATCAATTCATGTCATGGAACTAAAATTAACGAAACAATTGGGCATTTATTGCTAGCAATGTCATCTACAAAGTCAGGAAATTGGGGTAGATTGATCATTGAATCAACACGAATAGGGATACAAGCTTCCGGAATTTCACCAGAAGATTTAGTTGGCTGGCTAAAAGATACACCACCCGATGCTTTAGAGGGTCTGTTAAGTGTAACTTTACCAAACTCTAGACAGTTGAGATGGCGATTTGCTGATGTTGGTAAAGCGTTTGGCATAATTAGACATGGAGTAGATCCTAGAAGAATAAATCTCCAAGCACTAATTAGAAAATATCGTGGAACAGTCGTACTACAAGAGGTGCTAGACAAATTATTCTTTGAAAAAATGGATATCCAAGGTGCTAGAGATGTATTGTCGGCAATCCAAGAGGGAGTAATCTCAAT
>DUKP01000179.1 GCA_013329295.1 Candidatus Poseidoniaceae archaeon | reverse complement strand
TTCAGCCATTGCAGCCTCAGCAGCCGCTCGAGATTCCATTTCTTCTTGTAATTTAGCCGCCTCCAACTCAGCAAGTCTCTGCTCTTCAGCTGCCGCCATTTCTGCTTGACGCAACTCTTCCTGTTCTTTGGCAAGTCTTTCTTCCTCCTCCAAACGTAATTTTGACATACGAGCCTCTTCTTCAAGTCTTTGACGTTCAGATTCTTCCTGCTCTTTTCTTTGCTGTTCTTCGGTTTCTCGCCTCAAAAGTTCTTCTTCCTCAGCTCTTAGCCGTTCTTGTTGTCGTCGTAGTCTCGCTTTTTCCGATTCTTCTGCTAACTTTCTAGCATTCTCAGCAGCTCTAAGTTCTGCTTCTTGAGCAGCTAGTTTTGATTCAACTAATTCCGCCCTTCTTCTTCGAGCCTCAACAATTGCTAATTTTCGGTCTATTTCCTGTTTTGTCTTACCAAAACTTGGAGCACCTGTGTCTTGTCTAAGACCTTCAGCAGACATTCCAGGGCGCATATTTAATTTCGCATCACTGCGTACTAATGTATACCACATGCCAAATAAGAAACCCCCACCAAGGGCTCCCATTGTGGCCATAGTCACCGGTTCCATCATACCACCCATAGCGAACTAGTCTTTTGAAGCATCGGTTGAAATCATATTAAACTTAGATAGCTTATGTTAGAAATATTGCTTGAAGGATATGCAAAGTATTGAGAAATAAGAGATTTTAGGCCTTAGCATGGGGAAGCAAGAAATCCTGTCGGAAATTTTACCGAACGGCAGGGGTGTTTGGGTGCCAATTGACCATGGAGTCACTGATTTTCCAAGTCGAGGACTTGAAGATATTGAGTCAACAATCAATTCACTTATCGCTGGAGAAGTTGATGTAATAGTTGCTCACAAAGGCGTAGTAGATAAATTCAGCCACCTTTGTGAAGGAACGAAAACCAGCATGATCGCTCATCTATCGGCATCCACTCGACACGGTGGGAAAAATCAGAGTAACAAAGTCTTAGTTGGAGATGTAGATGAAGCAATTATGAGAGGAGCAGTTGGGGTTTCTTGTCAACTTAATATAGGCAGCAAAAAGGAGTCAGCAATGCTTGAAAGAATGGGCCATATTACTACTGAAGCCTATCTTAATGATGTTCCAGTATTGGGCATGGTATATGTTCGAGGTGAAAATGTAAATTTAATGAAATCAGATTCTACCAAAGGATACGCTCATGCGGCAAGAATTGCTTTTGAACTTGGATGTGATGTAGCAAAAACCGTTTGGACAGGTGACAAAGATAGTTTTTCTCAAGTTTGTAAGGCTGCACCGATTCCTCTACTTGTTGCTGGAGGCCCATCTACTGGCAATAGCAAAGAAATCCTCACCATGGTAAAAGAATCGATTGAATCAGGTGGCGCCGGTGTTTGTATGGGTAGACAAATTTTTGCCCACGAAAATATAACTGCAATTGCCAAAGCGATTGTAATGATTGTGCACCAAAACTCATCGGTTGAGCAGGCAATTGAAAAGTGCTCTTTGTAAGGTGATTAGATGCAGGTTTGGTGTGACTGTCGAGTAAATTCGGCACCATCAAAGAAAAATGCTGTATTTGACAAAATATTATCTAATGACAGTAATACAAATTTTTGCTTGGTTGATGACAAATTGATTGAAGATGGTTCGATAACCGGACAACTTTTCTCTGTTAACGACAGCAATACATACGATATTGTTAGAGGAAAAATTGGTTTGTTAAGTTGGATAATCCTTGAATTCTCTAGTTGGAAAATGATTCCTGTCGAAAATCTAATTTCTGAATGTGAAGGTACTGGAACAAGTATTGCTGTAATAGTAACTGATGAAAAAGAGGTCAATGGAATTGCATTTGCACTCGAAAAAGGTGTTGGAGCAATCGTAATTGAAAATGAAACCAGTTTAATTCAAGCTTGTGAAATTGCTAAATCTCAAAGACTTGAAAGTCAAAATAACGTAATAGAGATTGTAGAAGATTCCTTTTCAGAATTACAACTGACCACATCAAAGATAACTAAAATAGAATCTGGAGGGACAGGAGAAAGATACTGCATCGATCTCACATGCTTAATCTCTCATGGTGAAGGTATGTTAATTGGTTCCAGTTCCTCATCATTGGCTTTGGTTCACGGTGAAGTTTTGGAGTCTGAATTTGTTCCTTCAAGACCATTTAGAGTAAATGCAGGACCTCCGCACTCCTATATCTTAATGGCTAATGGGAATACAAAATACCTGTCAGAATTAATTTCAGGAGATGAGGTTATGCTAGTTACTGAAAACGGCTCAACTAGACCTGCAATAATCGGCCGACTAAAAATCGAAAAACGCCCATTCTTACGTATTTGTTGGGAAAATGACTATCACATATCTAATTCTATCTTTCTTCAACAGGCGGAGACCGTACGCATCCTGTCTCGAGTTGGCGAGGTGAAATCAGTGACAGATTTGAAAACTGGTGACTCTATTCTTTGTCACGATTCAGAACATACACGCCACATAGGTAACAAAGTTTCAATTAATTCAAAGGAGGTATGATATGGCAGTAATAGGCACTGGACAAGCTCATGGCGCTTGTAGTTTATTACATGCTGCTGGAACAGGATATGGTGCATCATTGTCACTCGACCTTCCAGTAATAGTCAAAGCCCTTGATAAACCAAGTAAGAGAGAACTAAATGACTCCGATAATCTACTAAAATCTGTAGTTGAAACATGGGTTGGAAATAATTTATCCTTGCCTGAAGGATTAGAAATGCAAGATATTCACTGGGCTGTAGCCTCAAAAATACCTCAAAATAGAGGTCTTAAATCAAGTGCAGCAGTTTCAATTGCTGCAATTAAAGCTCTTTGTGAAGCAACTAGCACAGAATTAGAAGATGCTGAAATTGTAAGTTTATCTTCACAATCTCAAATTAATGCAGGAGTTTCAATCACCGGTTCAATAGATGATTCCTGGGCTTGTCTAACCAAAGGATGGAAGTTAATTGATGCTAATGCTGAAGATATAACATCTGGAGTTATTATGGAGGGACCTGGACCAAACTCAGATGACTGGATAGTCTTAATCGTCACTCGAGATGCTAGAACAAGTAGGCCTCAATTAGAAGACTTTGTACCAATGTATCAAGAATTTGAAAAAGCGTTAATTGCTTTACAACAAGGCGAGGTGTTCAATTGTTTAACCATGAATGGCAGAGCCGTTTGCTCGGTTACTAATGACATACAAGGTAGAAAAATTTCTAATGATGCTTTTATTAATGGCGCAAGAGCTTCAGGATTATCAGGTTCAGGGCCTGCAGTTGTAATTGTAATACCAAGTATTCTCAAGAATTCAGTTGAAAGATTAAAATCTGTAATTGTAAGAATGGTGCCAAAAGAACAAATTATTGAAACTAAATTTTTATCTCTTGATTCTGATGAATTAGAAATGGAATAACTTTGCGCAGGTTCTTGAACTAAAGCGTGCAGGAATTGCTGATACCGATGCAGATGAGCCTTGGTGAAGTCTTGCGACTTACTCTATTTGGCACTAGCCATGGGCCGAGAGTTGGTGCTTTTCTTGAAGGGGTTCCAGCCGGATTAAAGATTGATTCGGAAGCAATTCAAAAGGCGATGGACAATAGAAAGCCGGGTGGAAAATATGCTAGTAAGCGAAAAGAGGCCGATATTGTTGAATTACTCTCTGGAGTAAACAATTTTACCACAACTGGAGAAACTATAGAAATCTCAATCAAAAATAGTGATGTAAGATCAAAGGATTATTCATTTCTTCCAAATCAACCAAGGCCTGGTCATCAAGACATGGTTATGATGAAAAAGTCTGATGGAAAAGCAGATTTGCGTGGTGGTGGAACATCAAGTGCCAGACTTACTGCACCAATTGTGGCTGCTGCTGCAATAATCTCTCCGATTATTAAAAAATTAAATATCAAAGTTAATGCTCATGTATCTTCGATTGGTAATGTTAAAGCAAAACCAATAGTTTCCTGTCCTGAAAAATGGCAAAGTCAAGAATGTCAAGAGATTAGATGTCAAGACTATGATTCAGCAATCGCAATGATAAAACTAGTAGAATCACATCGTAAGAGTTTAGACTCGATAGGAAGTGAAGTAGAATTACAAATTTCTGGAATGCCAATTGGAATAGGTGAGCCGTGGTTTGACGGAATTGAGCCATATCTAGCACGCGCTATGATGTCAATACCTGCTGCAAGAGGTGTGGAATTTGGTAACGGTTTTTCAGTGGTTGAAATGAAAGGTAGCGAGCATAATAGTCCTTGGGGCGGTGACAAAAATAATCCAGTAATGTTGGGAGAAAAACCTGATGGAGCACTTGCCGGTCTATCAACTGGTTCAGATTTATTCTGTAAAGTAGCATTTAAGCCACCTTCAAGTATACCGAAAGAACAAGTCACTCTTAATTTGGCTACAAATAAACAAGAGCCTTTAACTGTCAAAGGAAGACATGATCCTGTTCTAGCACCTAGAGCAGTTGCAGTAGTTGAAGCAATGGCAAAATTTGTCATAGGAGATTTAGCACTTAGAGGAGGATTTTACCTTGAATGATGTTACTATTCACAAATTTGGTGGTTCTTGCTTAAGGGATTCTTCTGATATAGAATTAATTGCCAAGATAATAAAGTCTCAACGGTGTAAAACTGTAATTGTTGTATCAGCTCTTTGGGGGGCAACTGATCGTTTGTTAAGAGCCGCTAATGAGCCGAGATATGCTACAAGACTGGTATCAGACCTTAGAAAACAACATCTGCGGTTTTCACCAAAAATCAATGAATCAATATTTTCTGAAAAATTCAATAATGTCTTCTTAGGAATTGAAAAATCACTATTTAATCTATCAAAAAATCCCCACAATGATGTTGATGTAAACACACTACTCGCTGCTGGCGAGAGACTTTCAGCACTTGTTGTGGCAAATGAATTAAGGAAACAAGGATTAGATACACATCCTGTTGGTTCTGAAGATATAGGAATTTGCTTGGATGGCTCTAACACTGCTTCAAGCGTAGATATAGAAAAATCAATACAAACTCTTGACAAAACAGCATTTGTTGGAATACCTGTAATTACCGGATGGTTTGGTGAAGGTAAAGATGGAAAATTGGCTTTACTAAGTAGAGGCGGTAGCGACCATTCAGCCGCGGCTATCGCAAGGATTCTCGATGCTAAAAAATTAATTCTTTGGAAAGATGTTGATGGTGTTTTGTCCATCAACCCGAGATGGGGTGTAAATACCAAACCAATACCATACCTTGGTTATGATGAAGCTAGAGAATTATCTAGATTGGATGCTCCAGTTATACACCATACAACTGTTATTCCCGTCAAAGACATTGGAATCCCAATAGAAATTAGAAATCTACATTCTGCTTTTGAAACAAATGCTCCAACTGTGATTGGACCAAACATCATTGAATCGAATCAATTGAAAGCAATTGGTTGTATGAGAAGTATAGCCAAAATCACTGCAGAAGTTGGAGATTATACTAACCAAAGTAAAATCTTGGGACAAATTTTGATTCTACTAGACCAGGAAAATATTACTTGTTGGTCTGTTGAATCTAGTCCATCAAAAATTGATATTGTAGTATCTCAACAACAACTTCAAACTGTAGAAAGTATAATTGGCAAAAAATTGCACATATCAAATGTAGAATTTTATTCCTGCTTAATTTCATTTATCGGAACCAATAATAAACAAGTTATTGATCAAAGATTATCAAATATTAATTCTAGAGAAATGGAGTTAACTTACCTTAATTCAACAAGCCTTTCAGTTCAATATATTGCTAACACTGAAGATATCAAAAAATTAATGAAATCATTATCTCAAATTGTGTTTAAAAAATCGAGTGCTTAATTTATTCAGCACGCTTTTCTCTAAACTTTTGCAAATGATTCGGTAGATTAAGTGCAAATAGTCCGCCCACTACACAAAACACAAAGAATGTGCCAAGTGCTACTCCGTATACTGAAATTAGTTCAACAGACTCTTCCATCCTAGTTGCAGTATCAGAAGAAAATATACCAACAATAAATGGCAAGATTGTATTTGCAGATAATACAATTATTGCTAAAACAGCGGCTGAAATTGGATTGATAATTAAAGAGCGATGATATTTTCCAACTATCTTCTTTGGATTCATTACATAAACTTCGTTAGTTCTAATGCTTGTATCAAGCATTGAATACCTAATCACGCCATTAGCCAATTCAAAATACATGACTAATAAAACAGCATAACTTACTACCAAGATATTGAGTAAAGCTGGACTATCTTGCAGATCAAATGGATCACTCGCAAGAGAAACCTTAGAAGCAGCAAAACGTAAAATGGCCAAGATAAACATGAAGTTACTTACTAAGGTAAACCTAGCATCTCTTTGCATAGTACCCCAGAATCCTGTCCCTGCAGCAACAACTATGATGACAATTTGCATTATGAATGAGATGCCTAGACTTCCTGTAATCATGTACCATAATGTCCCTTCTGGTGGTGAAATCATGTAGGTAAGTAAAGAAAGAGCTACTAGAACTCCATATACTGCAAGTTGTAGATTTTGTACCATCTTATCTGGTGGCAGAAACTTTGTTTTAGGCACTAATGGGCCTCCTAAAAGACTCTCAATAAAGCTCGGCATCTCAACAGTTGGAATTGCATCCTTTGGTATTTCCGAGCCAGCACCTGCTTGACCTGCAAGTTTTTTCCTTGATGGTGCAGAAGACCTTACAGTTTTCCCCTCATAGAGGACTCTTGTATCTCCAGATGGTTTATTCATAGTCATTTTTTCACCTCAGAATCCTCTTGCACCTGCTAATGCTGTTGATAGAAGCATATCTGGCTCCCAGTCCATGATGTTTACACCGAGACCTCTCAATTCACCAATCAAAACATCTCTTTCAGTCTTCAATACTTCATATCCAGTTCGATCAATTCTCTTTGCATCAAACTCAAATTCAAGTGATGAAGGTGATAGAACTGTTACATCGAAATTTCTTGCTCTAAAGTCTCTTAATGCGCTAACTATTGTTGGATCATCCTCTAAGTTTGATAGGAAAATAATCGGACTTCCTTTGTTGATATGAGGCATGATACGGTTTACTACAACTTGTAATGGAATATTACCTCTAGCAACTGCGCCAGCAAGTTTCGTTAGGATCACATAAAGTTGCTTCTTACCTGTGTCACGGTCAACGCTTACAACCTCATCACCATAAACAATAACGCCTACTGAATCTCTTCTGCTGAGGAAATACTTAGCCAATGATGCTGCAGCTCTAGTTGAGTAAACTAAAGCGTTTCTAGACACAGGACCTGTTTCAGAAACTGCTCTTGAATCAACAATTATGATAATATCAGAAACTGCGTCTCTTTCTCTCTCGTTAACCATCAACTTTCCAGAACGAGCGTAGGCTGACCAATTGATAGATCTAAACGAATCCCCTTCAAAATATTCTCTTAGAGAATAAAATTCTGAACCTGGACCTGGTTGCCTAATGTTTACTGCGCCAGTGAAAATCTTTGGAACTCTTGACTTAACAAAAGTCTCTTTGAGATCTTCCATCTTTGGAAATACAAGGAAATCATCGTAGACATGCATTTCTTTTTCCTTGTGAAACAAACCAAATGGATCCTGAATTCTTACAGCAACCGGCCCGATGCTGTAAAATCCTCTAAGCGGGCACTCGATTGTATATTCAATGAAAGTCTCTCTTCTAGGCCCTAACTCCATCAAAATGTAATTTGAACCTTCTTTTATTCTCATTACTTCTGGTACTCTGTCCTTGACTTCTAGAATCCTAGGCAAAGGTGAATTATTTTGCATACGTAGTGTGACATTTAACTCTCCATCTTCGAACAGCCTAGCACTGGAAAGTTTGCGCATGGCAATTACGCTACCAAGGGCAATTCCTTCCTCTCCTGACCATTCATCTGCTCTTCTTCCAGATGAAGCTACATCAGCATGTCCGCCAAATAAGGCAGCCCAAGTTAGGAAAACGAAAATAACAACTGCAATAGTTACTAATTGCTCATTTCGTAAAGTCAAGCCTAGCAAATACATTGCTATAGCTAAACTCCCCAACATTGCTGATTTGCGACTCCACATGATTAACACCGTAAGTAGATTATCAGACTGTTGGTACTGGTACTTCTCGCAGGATTGTTTGAATTACTTCACCGGCTTCAAGTCCCTTGATTTGATGCTCCGGCTTTAAGATGATTCTGTGAGCAATTGCCAATTCAGCAATAGCCTTGATATCATCTGGAGTAACGAAATCTCTGCCTCTAAGTGCAGCTGCTGCTCTTGAAGTCTTCAGTAATGCTTGAGAACCACGAGGTGAGGAACCAACAAGTACTCTTGGATCTTCTCTTGTACGTGCTACAATCTCAACCATGTACATTCTAAGTGCAGGGTCAACATATACATCTTCACAGGCTTGTTGCATGGCAATAACTCTCTGAGGATCAGTAATAACATCAACATCAACAGCATCCTTACCACGAGTAATACGACGAGCTAAAATTTCGTCCTCATCAGCACGGTCTGGATATCCTACAGACATCTTAAACATAAATCGGTCTAATTGTGCTTCAGGAAGTGGATATGTTCCTTCTTGCTCTACTGGATTTTGTGTTGCCATAACAATAAACGGTGCTGGTAGTTTGTGAGTTACTGTACCGATTGTTACTTGCTTTTCCTGCATAGCCTCAAGCAAAGCCGCTTGAGTCTTAGGCGGAGCACGGTTTATCTCGTCAGCAAGAAGTAGATTACAGAACAATGGTCCTGGCTTGAATGTAAATTCACCCTTCTTGGCATCGTAAACATTGGTACCTGTAATATCTGCAGGTAACAAGTCAGGTGTAAATTGTACACGCTTGAAATCACAACCAAGTGCATCTGCGAAAGTATTAGTCATCAATGTCTTTGCCAAACCTGGGTAATCTTCGAACAGAAGATTTCCGTTGGAAAGAATGTTGACGAGTACATTATCAATAATGTGTGATTTACCGATAATTACTTTCTGAACTTCGGCACTAATCGCTTGAGCGATTGCTCCTACTGCAGATAGTCTCTCGCGAACTTCTGGGCTACTCTGGTGCTTCGGCTTTGCCGGAGCGGCCGGTGCTGCTGGGGCTGCTGGTGCAGGTGCTGCTGGCATTGGAGCCGCTGGCGCTGGTGCTGCTGGCATTGGTGGTGCTGGCATTGGCGCTGCTGGTGCAGGTGCTGCTGGCATCCCTGGCTGCGCTGGCGCAGGCTGGGGTGGGGGGGCTGGTTGCATGTCTTTTTCCTCCTAATTTCATTTACCCCAACGACGTATTTGGGGAATCACTTCCCTCAATTCTTCGTTGGAGTAGGAACGGTTAGAACTAATCAGTTCTACTAAGCGCGGGTCTTTTACCATATACATGATTTCCGCTGGGGTTTTGCGAGCAAATTCATCTCTCGTGAGATCGTTAAATTGTCTAACTTTAGACAAGAACGCTTCCCTAACTCGCATTTGATATTGGGAAGTATCTATTTTTGTTGGCCTTTCTCTAAATCTCGTCAAGTCAAAGACATGGCGCCAATTCTCTTTTTCTGGTACTACCATAATTGCTATGGCAAGCAATGCAAAGAGATTGAGGATAATTAACCACTTCAACACATTATCGCTTGTAAGCAGAACCACCGCACCAATCGCTTCGGTAAATGGTGATGAAAGGGCACTTGAAACGTGTCTACTTTCATCGAATACCAAATTAAATTCTGAAGGATCTCTAGTCACCTTGGTAGTAATTTCCTCATTATCGAATTCCATCATATCATAAAATAATGCTTCAAAATATGGACCATTACCATTCCACTCCACTTCTCTACCATCAGAAGAGAATAAGGCACTATCCCAACAAGCGTGAGAATTACCCAAAGCATTTGAAACATAATATGGTGATTCGCATTGTTGCTTACCGGTTTCTTCACCTATTGTTTGATTCCATAGATGGTTAGCGAGAACAGAATGATCTGAAACAAATACGATTGAACCTGTAACATCAACTTCACCAAAGTTGTTGTTTGGCTGCTCATCAAGAACCTCTATTCCTGGATAATCCATTCGGATTATCAGGCCGGTTTTACCTTCTCCAAGAGTTGGATTGTTTAGGTTGTCAATATTGGTATCTTGTCTTGCAATAAATGCAGGAGTTGATGCGTGTGCAAGTACCATGACTTCCCTGTCATCATCTACCTCTTCATCTAATACTTGGATTGCGGTTGCTCTATGAAATAATACAGGCATTCGACAATCGTTAACCCGTGCATTATCTATATCGTTATTCGAACAAGGAACATGCTTTTCATCACCCATTTGAGTGACATCACGAGTAATGCTTGCAGCAGCCCAAAGTTTTCTTTCATCGGGTTTCAATGCCTGCCCTGTTTCATCAGCTACTTCATAAAATTGAAATGGATCAACAACTGGAGCATCAAAGTACTTTACCCCAAATTCAGAAGCTACAAGTTGAGCATTGGTAGAGTTTGAAGCCAATACAACTTTTCCGCCTTTTTCAGTCACGAAGTCGTGAATCGCAGCAGCTTCTGCAGCATCGAATGGTTTCTCAGGTGCAGCAATAA
>DUKP01000032.1 GCA_013329295.1 Candidatus Poseidoniaceae archaeon | reverse complement strand
ACTATTCCTGCTCGACGTTCTGAAATTTACTCAACTGCTTCTGATAACCAACCTGCTGTTACTATTCATGTACTACAAGGAGAAAGAGAATTCGCTAAGGACAATGTAACGCTGGGAGAGTTCACTTTGATGGGCATCCCTGCTGCACCAAGAGGAGTTCCACAAATCGAAGTTACCTTTGATATCGATGCAAATGGTATTGTTAATGTTAGTGCCAAAGATATGGGGACCGGTAAGGAACAATCTGTAAAGATTGAAGCACAAACCTCGCTTTCTGAGGATGAAATTCAAGCTAAGATTGCTGAAGCAGAAAATTTCGCTGAAGAAGACAAGCAAAGAAAGGCTAAGGTTGAATTGAGGAATATGGCTGATCAAGTACTGTATCAAACAAGGAGAACCTTGGATGAATCTTCTGATAAACTAGAAGATGATGATGTAAACCCTGTTAAGGAGCGTTTGGATGAATTAGAAAAATTGGTTCAAGATGAGGACGGTAAACCGCTAGATATCGACGCTGTCGATGAGGCTGCAATTCAAGCGAAAGTCAAGGAAATCGAAGAGGCAATGCATGGTGTATCTGCTAAACTTTACGAGGCTGCATCAGCTGAAATGGCTGAGCAAGACGGTTCTGAAGATGATGGAAATATCGATGTTGGTGGCGATGAAGTCGTCGATGCTGATTTTGAAGTCGTCGATGAAGATTGAGGCGCACTTATTTCTTAGATGGTTGTGGGGTTGCTATGAGCGAAGCCCCAATCCTTAGAGATACGGTTCGCTCAAATGGCAGAGAGGCTTTACAGAAAAATATCCAAGCAGCATTGGCTCTTTCTGAAGCGATTAGGTCCACTCTTGGCCCAAAGGGGTTGGATAAATTATTGATCGATGATGAAGGAAGGACATTGGTAACCAATGATGGAGTTACTGTTCTTGAAACTGCTAAGGTCGAACATCCTGTGGCAAAGATGATGATTAATGCGTCATCAACTCAAGATAGAATTGCTAAAGACGGAACTACAAGTACTGTGATTTTAGCAGGAGAGATGTTACAAAATGCTTGGCAATTAGTCCTCCAGGGCATCCACCCTTCGACTATAGCGAGGGGTTATCGGAAGGCTGAGCAATATATTTTACAATGTATTCCTGAAATTAAATTGAATTCAAATGAAGAAATAAACGAAACTGTTGTCAAAACTTCACTCGCCGGAAAAGGATATCATTCGATGCAGGAAGTTATCGCCAAAGTATCTCTCAATGCTGTTGAAATGGTAGTAGATGAGAACAAATCTGTCGATATGTCAAAAATAAAATTGATCTCTCAGACTGGAGGTAGGGTAGAAGATTCCAAGGTGTTTAAGGGCCTGATGCTACCAAAAAAACGAATCTCCAGTGATATGAAAAAGGAAATTCTTGGTGGTAAAATCCTACTAGTAGATGGGGGACTTGAAAAGAAAAATGTCTCTACTGAATTGAAATTAAATGTCGGAAGTGTTGGCGTTCTTGAATCTTTTAGACAGGAAGAGCGAAAGATGCTAATGCAGCAAGTTGACAAAATGGTTGAGTATGGTGTTGATGTATTAGCATGCCGTGAAAGTATCGATGATGATGTGAAAAATTATCTGACTGAAAAAGGCATTCAAGCATTTCGTAGAGTGGCAAGAAGTGATTTGAATATGCTTGCAAGAGCCTGTGACGCTAAATTGGTAAATTCAATTCAAACAAGTCGGGCTAGTGATTTAGGAGATTTGATTTCAAGTAAAAATACCAACATTGACGGCAAGGATTTTTGGGTTGTTGAAAGCAATGGTAAGGCTGCAACTATCGTTGCTAAGGGAAGTACTGTAGATATTCTTGGCGAGGTAGAACGTTGTTTTGATGATTCTCTTGGAGTAAGTGTACAATTAATTGAAGATGGTTTTGTTGTGTGTGGGGGTGGTGCTTCTTATGTTGCTCTAGCTCGTAGATTAAGACGTTACGCTGAAACCATTCCTGGTCGCGAACAATTAGCGATAGAGGCTTATGCGGATGCTATTGAGGTAATTGTTAGAGTGCTTGCTGAAAATGCTGGAATTGATCCAATATCTGCTTTATTAGACGTTGTTGCTGAGCAAACTAACTCTAATTCTGACCAATTCGGAATTAATTTGACAACTGGCAAACCAGGGAATATGTTAGATTTGGGAGTTTTAGAGCCTCAGGGGATTGTTAAACAGGCATTGATTGGTGCTACTGAAGTTGCAATTTCCATTCTTAGAATAGATGATGTATTATGGGCTAAACAAGATTTAGAAATGCCAGTATTGCCTGAAGACGAGATGTAAAGAAATACTGATTTACGACTTAATTATTAGATAGGCATTCAAATACTCGGAAATCTCGCCAAAATTTGATGGGAGCCGATAACTCTGTGTGCGTAGGCATTGATGACGTGGCAATTCATTTTCCAAGATTGTACATGGATATGAAGGATTTTGCTGATCTTCGAGGAGAGGATTATGGCAAGTTAAACAAAGGACTGGGCCTAAAAGCAATGTCAATACCAGATGTTCATGAAGACACTGCAACGATGGGTGCTAATGCTGTAATGAATCTAATTGATAGAAACGGTTTGGACCCAAATAATATCGGTCGTATGTATCTTGGTACAGAATCCGCTCTTGATGGTGCTAAACCTACTGCAACATACATTGTTGATATGTTGACTCAAAGATATTCTGAAAGATATGGTGCTGATTGTTTTAGAAATTGCGACGTTGTTGACATGACTTTTGCTTGTATTGGAGCTGTTGATGCCATGCACAATACCCTTGACTGGGTTGCTCGCTCAACTGATGAAGATGAAAGAATTGGTATTGTTATTTTCTCGGATAATGCAAAGTATGCTCTTGAATCTGCAGGGGAATATACTCAAGGCGCCGGTGGTGGAGCCATTTTAATCCGAAGAAACCCTCGTTTGTTAGAAATTCCTGACATAATTGGCGTATCGACAACCCCGGTCCATGATTTCTTCAAACCTCGAAGAGAGGTTTCTGTTAAATCGATTATCAGTAATGTAATGACCCTTGCTCAAGAGGCGGGTCAATCAATTAAGAAGGGAATAGTTGAGCGAATGATTCGCCATCTGCCGGCTTCAACTGTTAGAAAATTAGGTATTTTCGCACATGGTGAAGAAAAGGTTAGCGTTCATCGTGATGAGCCAGTTTTTGATGGTCAATTCTCCAACCGTTGTTATCAACAAGCGGTAAGGCAGGCTTTCCATAACTTTAGCCAAAAGGCTGAACGCTCAGGAAGATATAATCCTGAAGAAGATGAAAGATTCACAGAACAATGGGGGAGAATAATCATGCATTTACCATATGCTTATCAAGCCAAAAGAATGTTCCCTGATGTGTTTAGACATGATAGAGAAGATACCGAAATGTGGGCAGATGTTGCTAAACAATTAGGCCCAGCTCCTGAACCTCACAACTCTGATGATCCAGTTATCATCGAAATATGGGAAAAGGCAATGGATGGCTATCGCAGAGCAATTTCAAAGACTCCACAATACATGGAATTTCACGCAAGCCGTATTGAAAAAGGTCAACGTGCAAGTAGTTTGATTGGAAATCAATACACCGGTTCGATTTTCCTAGCACTTATGTCTACTTTTGAGTCAGACTTAGAAGAAAATGTCAATCTAGACAATATGTTGTTCGGTTTGTGCGGTTATGGTTCGGGTGCTAAGGCT
>DUKP01000040.1:1828-2978 GCA_013329295.1 Candidatus Poseidoniaceae archaeon | reverse complement strand
CCAATTGATGCGATAATGCTCAAAGGTGAGTGTCGTTTGTTTGACTCATGGATGACAAGAGGATATGGTTTAGTATCCTTGTTGTCGGAATATTTTTTCATACCGCAGCATCAATGGTAATGCCGCTCGGATTAGATGCATATGTCCATCTCAACTACGTCACTGATGGAATAGATGATGGTAGCCCAAGCCTTGATTGGGGCGAGATTAGAACTGATGGTGCTGAATATTCCACTCCAACTGAGGTTAGCGCAGACGATAAGTGGATGGTATGGCATACAATAATCGGCTTGTGGATTGCTGTATTTGGTAACGGCATAGCATCTTTCCATATGCTATCTCTACTAATTTTTCTACTAACTCTTGGCACGATCTATTGGTGTACATCTAGAATCACTAATGCAAATAATGCCCTTGCACTAACAGCAATTTGTGCGATATACAGTCCACTGATTAGAGCTACTGGACGATTATATCAAGAGAATATAATATTACTATTTGCAACTCTAATCATCTTTGGATTACTACAAATCAGGTGGAAAAAGCGCCCAACGCTGTGGGCTTCGATTGTGTTTTTCTCACTGATGGCAATATTGTCGATTAAGGGCCTAAATCCCGCATATGCAATCATTCTATTCATCCCTCCAGCAGTAATTGCAGCCAAAGGGCTTGACTTCAAGCCAATCAGTGTGCCTATTGCTTTACTTTCATGTATCATAATGTCAGTTGTTTTCACGAGTCTGCGTGGCGAATCTTTGTCTACAGACACTGGCTATTTCATTTTCAATGCATTATTTGTTGGTGGCTTCATTTACCTGTTCATGGGAACGCTAATTTTCATCTCTGACATGAGAAACAGGAGCAGTGATAGTGATTTACTTGTTCTTCTTACGCAGGTTTGTTTCGTTGGATTAATCGCTTACATAGTGATGTTAATGGAGGTTGAAAAATCCTCATTACAAGTTACTGCAGTAGTTGCAGCAGAGCAATTTAGTTATATTTTCCGCTATCTATCAGTATTGATTATCCCTATGTGGTGGTCTTATTTTCTACGTTCAAAGGAGCAAGAACTAGTTCTAAACAACAATCCCAGTCGGTATGCATTTGGTTTTGCGTTGTTGATAATGCTATTACTCAACTCAAGCATGCT
>DUKP01000040.1:0-1453 GCA_013329295.1 Candidatus Poseidoniaceae archaeon | reverse complement strand
CGCTGACGAGGTTGAGGATGGAGAAAATATTCTGTATGTTTCAGAGCCCTATCATGCAATGCATAGATTGTACACACTACAGATTACTGTCGACCCAGAACATGATCGAGGAGTGAGAGGATATTGGGCAGATTATCAGTATAATTGGAGCCATATTGTCGATGATTCAGATATTGATTGGGTTATTTTTACCGGTGATTGGCAATCATATCTCGATGAAAATTGGGTCAAATTTGACACTGATACTGATTATCTAATCTATCACAGAATATCAGCGCTTTAATCGACTCAAGGCGTTTCGCAAGGTCATGAGCGGCATATTGAACGGTATCAAAATTGTAGATTTGTCAAGAATACTGGCTGGACCACTATGTACACAGATGCTATCAGACCTTGGTGCTGAAGTAATCAAAATTGAAGCACCATGGGGCGATGATACCAGAAAATGGGGCCCACCATTTACCACTGGATTTGATGGAGAAGAAGTTGCGGCATACTTTCTATCATGCAATCGTGGCAAACAAATCCAAACAATGAATTTGAAACAACAAACTGATGAGTTGCGTGAATTAATTGATAGCGCTGATGTGGTTGTCGAGAATTTCAAGCCAGGCACCTTGCAAAGGATTGTTGGAGATTTACCTGATGATGTAATTTTATGCTCAATTTCTGCTTATGGACAAGATGGACCAAGACGTGATGAGCCTGGATACGATATCGCATTACAGGCTCGTAGCGGCATCATGAGTATTACCGGAGATAGTGACGGGTCTCCTGCCAAGGTAGGTGTAGCATGGATTGATGTCATCACCGGACTCAATGCTAGTAACGCAATTTTAGCCGCATTATTTCACAAGATGAAAACTGGTGAATCACAAAATATCGATATTTCACTATGGGATTGTGCTATTGCAGCATTGGTAAATCAGGCGCATAATGCGCTGGCAAGTGGTAAAGACCCACATCGAATGGGTTCTGCACATCCTAATCTAGTACCATATCGAGCCTTTCAGGCCAATGATGGATGGTTTGTCATCGGGGTTGGATCTGACCAGCAATGGGAAAACCTATGCGAATATCTCAACATTGAGCAAAATCCGGATTGGGCAACAAATGCTGGTAGAATTGCTAACCGAGAAGTCATTGAATCAATGGTCGGTAAAATTGTTGCTAAACATAAAAGAAATGAATTGGAAGAATTACTCAAAGGAATTCCTTGTGCCCCAGTAAATACCATCACTGAGGCATTGAATGATAAACAATCAGTCGCACGAGAATTGGTCACTCAGTATAATGGAGTTGAGGTTTTAGCCAGCCCGTTAAGGTTTTACTAAAAAGAAAACAAACTGGTTTGTCCACCATCACGGATTAATCCTGCCTGTTTTAATTTCTCCATCGCATTATCCATTCGACGTTGACTAAATTGGCGTTCAACTTGCAAAAATTGTTGTAG
>DUKP01000221.1 GCA_013329295.1 Candidatus Poseidoniaceae archaeon | reverse complement strand
CTATTATTATCTAATTTATCAAAAGAAGAATTGGGTGAAGACCCTTGGATGGCTCTTATTCATTTATTTGGTAGTCAAGAGCCGATGGAAATTATTCTTGAAATCGCCGAAGAAATGAGTCGTAGTGGCCACCCTGTGCCTGACGATGAGTGGTTGATAGCAATGGCTCAACAAAGCCCTTTGTGGCACCAGGTTGCAATGTTATTTGTTTCTGTTAGAGGGGGAGATTTTGAGCAATTGCGCGATTTAATTGTTTCAGCGCCGGGTGGCGGGGAATTGTTTGAAAGAATCAGAAACAAACTCCTACAACAGGATAATTGATGCACTTGGAATAGATAGCATCTCTATGGCTGAGAGGTTTTTACCGACTGAAGACCCGGTGATGGAATCGGTTCTTCAATGGACTGTCGAACGAGATGCCAAGGATGTTAGGAGACTGTTGGAATGGTTGCCTGAGGCACGATCTAGCAGGGAGAGAAAAGCGCTTATGGAGAGGGTTAGAAGCCTATTGGAAGAATTGGAAGACGCCATGAACAAATTAGATGAATTACACTAATGATTAACATGACAACCGTGCTTATTTTTGCTGGGGGCAGCAGTTCCCGGATGGGGCAAGATAAATCGACAATGTATGGCGGTGTTAGTCGAATTCGCCAAGAGTGTCTAAAGGCAAATATTTCTCGGATTATTACTCTGTGTGGTAGTGAAATTAGACACTCTATGTTTGAGGGAGAAGTTTGGCCTGATCCTAAAGAATGTAATAGTCTGATGGATTTGATTCTCTGGTCTATTAGCCAAATCGACGATGAGGTTTTATTGATACCATGTGATGCATTTAACTTAACTGTAAAGGGGATTACTGAATTGTCAAAACAACAAAATTGTTTACCTCTTGATGAACAAGGAAATCGTCAACCATTGCTTGCTAAAATTAGTGATTCAGCCATGCTTGAAAGGAACGCTATAACGCTAAACGAGTTATTCGCTAACTTTCCAACATATAGCAATCAAGATTTGGCGAGTCAATTCAACAATTTCAACCAAAATTCAGACTTGAAAAATCTCCACTCGCAATAGCATCTATCACTAAAGGATACAATATATGCTCGAATTGTTTGACTTTCAAAGCGAGGGTTTCCTCGGTATCATCATCCGCTACTTCAACTTCACATTGAGCGATAATTTCTCCTGTATCCATTCCTGCATCGACATAATGCACCGTACATCCTGATTTTTTGACACCTGCAGCAATCACGTCTCTATGAGCATGAGCGCCTGGGAAATCAGGCAAAAGTGACGGATGGATATTGATAATTTTACTCTCCCAGCGACTAACAAATTCAGCACTCAATAAACGCATGTAACCACTAAGAATTATTAATTCAACTTCATAATCTTGCAATACTTGTTCAATTGCAATTTCATGGGCGAGTCTTCTTTCATTGCCTTGCAGATTTGAGGATAGTTCGACAACTTCAACCGGTATGTCAAAGTTTTGAGCTCTTTGGATACCGGCTACTGCTGGTTTATTACTCACCACTACTGTTGTGATATGATTGCAATTGGGATTTTGTTGGTGTTCTAACATCGCTTGCATACCGCTGCCTGAACCGGAAATTAGTATTGCGCATCTCAGAGGGTTGCTCGACGTGGCAACTCGTGACTGTTTCGTTGTGGTTGCCATGGTAAGAGGACGGGATGGTTTGCTTTCATTGCTTCGACTTTCAGTGTCTAAATAACCGGTGCCCGGTAAATAACATTGAAACGCCTAATTGGTCTGCTGCATCGATTACTTCTTGATCTCTTATCGAGCCTCCAGGTTGGACAATCGCTGATGCTCCAGCATTCGCAGCTTGTTCTAAGCCATCCTTGAATGGGAAAAAGGCATCAGATGCCAAAACGCACCCCTTGGCCCTATCTCCAGCTCGGCGGGCTGCAATTTTCACTGCTTCAACACGACTTGTTTGGCCTGGGCCAATACCAACTGTTGCGGTTCCTTGAACCATAACAATCGCATTTGATTTGACTTGTTCGCACACTCTAACTGCGAACTTCATACTATCAATTTCGGTCTGACTTGGCTCTATTTTTGTAACTACTTTTGCTTTGGCCCAATCGATAATTGGTGCTTCTTCAGTTTGCACTATCCAGCCCCCTTCAATTGCCTTTTTGACAAGTATTCGCTCAAGGGGTGCTAATCTATCATTTGGCGATTCAATAGTAAGTACTCGGCGGTTCTTTTTCTGCATGATTATTTCTTTAGCTCCATCAGCATATCTTGGCGCCATCAATACCTCAATGAATAATCCCTCCATTGCTTTAGCAGTTTCAACTTCTAATGGCTCATTGAAACAAATAATTGAGCCGAATGCTGATTCCGGATCGCTGGCTAATGCAGACTCATATGCCTCAACTTGGGTCTTTCCTAATGCTGCACCACATGGATTGTTATGCTTGACAATAACACAGGCATGTGGCGTTTCTGGCCACTCATCTGTTGACAAGGAACGACATAAACGCAGAGTTGCATCTGCATCTGAATAATTATTGTATGACATTTGTTTACCCCCTTCGACATGGGCAGTTACCAATGTTGAATGATTTTCTGCCGCCTTAGGGTCAAGATACAGTGCTGCGGATTGATGGCCATTTTCACCATATCTTAGGTTGTACAATTTGTGAGCCGAGGCCAGTAAGGTGTCGGGTAACCTAATCTCTTGCTCTTCTTTGGTGGCAAATGATTCGGGCCTACCTATCCAACGAGAGTGTAATTCATCTGATATCGCTGAATCGTAGGAAGCAGTATGTTCGAATGCTTCCAATGCAAGTTGCTGCCGAAATTCAAGTGAAACTAAATTAACTGAACCTGCTGAATGTAATTCATCTATGACTTTTGAATAATTATCTGGGTTACAAAGGATAAGCACATTTCGGTGATTTTTTGCTGCCGCTCGAACCATTGTAGGTCCGCCAATATCTATCATTTCTAACAACTCAGGGTCATCTAATCTTGGCTCTTGATTAGCTGCTGCAGTAAATGGATACAAATTACAAGCGACTATGCTAATCGGTGCGTAGCCTAATTCCTCTAAACCTACTCGATCCGCCTCATTCTCAAGCCTAGCCAACAGAGGCCCATGTATTGCTGGATGTAGGGATTTTACTCTCCCGTCAAAAATTTCTGGATGGCCGGTGACTTCAGATACACCGATAACGTTCAATCCTGCCTCTGTAAGTTTTCTTGCGGTACCTCCGGTTGAAACTAACTCAAACCCGAGCCCGTCTAATGCTTTAGCAAATTCAACAATACCGGTTTTGTCGTATACACTTAGCAATGCTCTTGGCTTTTCTGACGCTGTCATTTATGCGACCCAAGATGTGGTCTCCTTTGAGCCGTATGAACATAGCGCTAATCGATTTAATCGCCACGCGCTGAAATTACTTGGTCGACGCGTAATAGGCCACACGCAGTTTCACATGCTGCCTCTAATGCATGCAGTATAGTATCTGAACATTCCCAAACATTATCCAACTCTCCAGGCTTACCATCTGTGTCTATTCCACAATTTTGTTTGCCTAAACGTATTTGTGAACGAAGTTCAAGTAAACTATCAAGCATATTATTTCCTGAATTAGCAATTAAAGTTGTAGGAATGGTTTCCAAAGCTCTAGCAAATCCTTCAATTGCTAATCTTTCTCTACCTGCAATTGATTCAGCATATTCCTTAATTTCTAATGCTGCTGTAATGTGTGAATTTCCGCCACCGCACAATACATTGCCAGATTCTATTGAATTAGCAACTGAATTTAGTGCATCATATATTCCGCGCACAAACTCTTCGCTTGCAGGGCCGCCCCCACCACAAACATCGATGGTGATGAGTCCTGAATTCTCGCCAACATGCAAGTAAATACGGTCGCGTAATCCTTCTGAACTATCAAAAGTCTCAACCAACAGTGATTCAAAATCACCAAGGGTTTCCTCGTCTATACTATCGACGTGATCGATTAACAATGCTCCAGTAGCCAGAGCGACATCTTCTGCGCCAGCCTTCTCCATTGAGGCCAAGACGCATATGTCATTATCTGCCAATTTATGCATAACTCTTGCATCTACGGTCTCTGCACAAAATACAATTTTGGCTCCACTATCGATAATTTTCTTAGCCTTATGATTGAGTATTTCTTCTTCGGCTTCCATAAATGATGACCACTGTTCTGTGGTTGAAATCTCAATCTCTGCATCATAACTGGTCTTTTCAATTTCCAAAGGACAAGAGAATACTACTACCTTTCCACCATCAAGCGTTCGTGGCAATTTTTCCAAATCAAGATTTTTATCAATAATTATTCCTTTTACAATCTTGGTATCTGAAATACTACCTGTGCCCTTCTTAGCCATTCTAACCAATTCGGTATCGACAACCCATGTTTTTTCTTCAGACCGCGCAACGTGTTGAGCTGCACTAACCACTAAACTTGCAAGAATCTCAGCGACTGATTCTACGGATGTTCCAGTCATTGCCGTTGCTGCGACTGATCTAAGAATTTGATTATCTTCTAATGAAACTGATTTGGAATTATTTGTTAGAATTTCAACTGTTTGTTGCATGGCATCAATATAGCCATTTACTAAAACTAGTGGATGAAGGCCTTTTTCCAATAGGACGCCGGATTCGCGCATTAATTCACTGGCAAAAATAATGCAACCAGTAACTCCGTCTCCACAAGCATTTTCTTGGGACTCGGCTAACTGAACAAAGGCCTTAGCTGCTGGGTGTTTTACCAATAATTCAGCAACAATTTTTGCCCCATCATTAGTTACTGCGGTCTCGCCATTGGTCTTATACAGCATTTTGTCAAGGCCGTTTGGACCAAATGTTCCTTTGAGTAAATTACCAAATGCAACTGCTGCAGATACCAATTTCTGAGTAACTGCAACGCCACTGGTAACTGAAGTTGTGGGCCTAACAATGGCCACTGGTGCACGGCCTGAACCATCGTTAGGTAACTGAGTCATGCTACGAGGCAAAAATCACCTATTCAATAAGTCTTCTAAGAAGAAAATCACTTGCCTAGGCCGTGGATTTTCTTAGACTCATCATTACTCCAGTGATATGCTAGTTTGAGTAGCTTCAGATAGTGGCCGAGGTTGTCTCGCTCCATCTTATCATGAAGTGCTTCGTTGGTAATGAAAATGTCTCCCCAAAGATTGGCGGCTGTTCCCTTGTTACCCTTTGGCAAGTCAAAGACTTCCTTGGTGGTTGGCTCAAGTAGAGAACGCCAAACTCTTGCTGGGTTAACAGCCATTGTAACTTCAATAATCACTTCGCTTTCTTTGATACCAGTTCCAGTTTGCCAAGAATCGTTGCCCAAATCAGCTAGGAATGGAAGTGTCAAATCTTGAATTGATAAACTGGTCATTGGATCTGCATTAGTCAAAGAAGTATATGCTTCTCGCATTCTACCACGATCTGCTCCACGTGAACCTGTTATTGAACGTAGTTTGTCAATTGATGTTGGCACCAAGAAGCGAATATCGGTATAGTATACCAATGGGTTATCGTCCTTTGCACCAAAGATGTGGGAGTAAGGAGCTGAACCTGCAGATTCGCCCAATAAGTCGATTGGGTAAATGGTCTTCAGAGCATTGGTAGCAATCGATTGAACTATTCTGCGCATCAACCGGTCTGGTGCACTAGAAATATCGTCGAAGGAATTCATGTATTCTTCCATGTCAATAATGTCGTAGCCTCTTACCGACATGATAGAGTGTACGCTTGGTCCAACGACCTTCTTCTCGCCATCATGGAAGTCTGCTTGGCTAATCCAACGTGCGCCTTGTGCTACTTCGCTAGCAGCAACTAAGTCGGCATACGCCTTGAATCTGCGAGTTACACGGTTCATGAAGTCCGCTTGGTCTAACTTTGTGAATACCGTAGCTTCATAGTTAGACTTCAGTGCATGGTCAGCGACTTGGCTAGCGTTAACACAAGTAAGCAAGTTGCCTTGGTCTGATGGATACATGATTAGTCTGCGTCGCTTGGATGATCCTCCAAGTTGTCCAACTAGTGGGTCGGTTAGAATATAACCAAGACAAGCACATACCTCGAACAATCGAGAATACTTATCTTCATCACTGGCTCTTGCAATCCATTCATCAAGTCCAGGTTCAATACAATGGAATTCTAATGGCACCATTTCTGAACCCGCACCAAACATTTGTCTGACTGTTGAAGAACTCATCATACCCATTAGTGAATACATTGATGTCTTACCAGTAGTCATGAAAACGTCGGTAATTCCTTCCTCTCCGAATGAAAGTCTACGGTCTGGCAAGTTGACAAGTAGATTGAATGCGGTTGGAGTGTCTCTGTTGCCGTCTACTGCAGGCCAAATCCATGTATGTGGCCTGGTTGTTAAGAAGCCGTTTGCGTCCTTACCAAAACCTGCTGGTGAATATCTAATCCAACCAAGACGGTTGTTGAATGATACATTTCTATGCATCAATGACGGATAGAAACACTTGTCCAACGGGTCGGAATCTGGAACTACCCCTCTATGACCTAGTCCCCAAAGTATTGGCTCCCACTCTGGGAATTCCTTATCTTTCTTACCTAAGAAAATGTGAGTGTCAGATGGACTGTCTCCGGTCAAGAATGAACCGCCCATGCGCTCTTCATCACCTGTTGAACAGAAGAAGAATGATTGAGTTGTAAACAGTTGTTTAGGCGTCCACATATTTGCATTGATAATTGTCTTTTGTTTGAGAAAATCAGATACATTCATGATTCTTCTTTCGAACTTGAACCGTTCTGCTTCAATCCAAGTAGAGCCCAAAAACAAGTTTGTATTCAACAACTTTGCTTTTGCTGGTCCGATATATCTAACTCTAGGATCTGGTCTTGACATGTCTGTTTCTGGAAGTGGTTCCCAAGGACCTCGGCGTGGAATGTAATCCATGAAGGCTTCATAGGCAAATTGCTCTACTTCGGCTTTCTTGACGGTTTCTTCAACCTCATCCATTAAACGAACGTATGTTTCGTTAGGATTTATTCTGCCTGTTGTTTGAAATTCTTTGTTTGATACTGTTCTATGTTCCCACATTTATTTCACCTCAAAATTTTGGAGCGTTGCCTGGTGGGGCTCCGCCTTCTTCGCTTGACTTATCGTCATCATCGCCTGCTGCTTCTTCAACCTCTGTAGTTGCCGCTGCTGCCACTTCTGCTGCTGCTTCTGCTG
>DUKP01000046.1:2258-9654 GCA_013329295.1 Candidatus Poseidoniaceae archaeon | reverse complement strand
CATGAAGAGTTATTGCAAAATTGTGTTGACCTATGGAATGAACTTGGTCTTCATTATGAAGTTGTTAACATTTGTACTGGGGATATGGGCACGGTAGCAGCACGGAAGTATGACTTGGAGGCTTGGCTTCCTGGTGCAGGTCAATATAAGGAAATAGTATCATGCTCTAATTGTACAGATTATCAAGCGAATAGATTGCAGGTAAAATATGGACAGCCAGGCCATGCAAATCAACCGATTGTTCACACACTTAATTCGACAGCAGTAGCAACATCGAGAGCCTTAGTGGCAATTATTGAACAGAATCAGTTAGTAGATGGTAGAGTTTCAATTCCAGATGTATTAGTTCCATTTATGGACGGACAAACCACATTAGAACCCTGTTCTTGGGGTTAATCAATCCAGTAATCCGGCTTTTTCGATTGTTGTAATATCAATGTCACCAGGTAGTCCAAGGTCTACAGGCATGCCTCCAATAGTAACCACTACTCCGGTAATATGAGTAAAGAGACAAGGAGGGAAATCGCTTTCACTAATTTTGTTTGAAAGTAATTTCCAACCATTTGACAATTTATTTTTTGCTTGCTCAAACATTTGTTCATCTCCAAAGCTAATCCATCCATTGGCTTTCCAAGCGTGTTTTTGTAATTCTTTGGTGACCAAAGCAGGAGCTGGTGCGACAGTGTGGCGATAAGGCCAAGCATTCACCCAATCAAGTCCAGAGTCTCGCAACCACTCAATACCAGTCGGTTCGCTGCTTGCAGATATTGTTTGTCCGATTGACTCGAGGTGTCTAAGGAGGCTACGTAAATGCGGGTGTCTTGATTGTGTTTTGGCTAAATTTTCTGCAATATTAGTTGCGGTTAGGATTCTTCCTTCATCAAGATGTAATAATGCACACACAACATTACCATGAATCCAATTTTCTAAGGAATTTTTCTTAATGTACCGTTCAAGAATGTTTAGCGCTTGTTCAAACTTACCGCATAATCTCATTCTTGCTATGTCACCAAGTAGAATCAATCGGTCTTCAGGCTCATTTCGATAAGCCATTTCAGTAGTAGCAATCCCGTCTCTGTAGCGTTTGATTAAGTCAACATTTCTTTTAGAAAGCGGATCAACCGAAAGTAATGACTTCAATTTCTCATCTAGTTTCCTCTTTTTTGGCTGCATTATTGATGCAAACCACTGAAGCCTTGCCGCTTCAATGTCATCGTCTGGTAACATTGCAAGTCTCGGTTTAGCTTCGGCAAAATCTCGTTGACTCAAACTCGCAGCAACTAAAATTAATCTAGCAATTTGTGCTTCTCTGCCACCTCTTAATGCCAATATCGATACTGCATTATTTTCGGCATCATCCCATCGCCCCATCGCAGCATATATTTCCATCATAGCATCAGTTTTTCTAACCAAATCTAGACCTTCTAATTGTTCTCCATGCCCTTCAATTACCGTATCAATACGGGCCAACGCTTTATCCCAAGAATCCTCAGTAACCAATTTTCTAATGGCCTTTTGTTTTAGGTAAATGACGTCTTCTAATTGTGCCATTCTTGCCCTATTCTCGCCCATAGAAGCATCAAATGAGATGTCTTCTAAGCGTGAACCTATTTTTCTAGATCGTGCCCAAATCACAACAAATGCAACTTGACCTCCAGAAGAAAGCATCCATGTTAATTCTTCTAGAGCGTCTTTTTGAATAACTGTACATAGGTTGTTTTCCCATGATCCACATGCTGCACCTTGAGGTAGGAAACTAGAGTCCCAGAAGGTAATCATAGCTAATGCTAATAGTAGCATAGATTGACCAGCAAAGCCAGTAAAGCAGAAGTTCAATACTTTGGCTTGCTGACTTCTTTCAGCTCTAAGTAAGCGACTATCAGCTAGTTTAATGCCACCTTTGCCAGAGACATCCTGAACATCTAAGAATAAAATTCTAGCAACTTCATAGACAAATAAGAATCCGATTAATGCAACGTTCAAAAGTAAGAATAACAATACCATATTTACAAGGGGCACTCTTATTCCTTCAGCAGGGATAAAGGCAAACAACTCAATCAATGCAAACCCTAGAATCCCCCCTTCTTCCATTATCGAAGACTGAACTCGATATTCAGGTAAATCAAGAACTCTATCAGAATGAGTAAACATTTCAGGATTTATTGATAGTGCTAAGATTGAAACTATTGTATTAAACGCGATAAAAGGCATTACTGAAAGGTTTAGATTAACAATCTGAGCAATTGCTTGCTGTTTCGGACTTGGTTTATGATTATGAAATGGTGATGCTTCACCGCTAGCAATTTTCATTGAGGATTGCTTTAGCGCTTGCCAAGATGAACCAAGAACCCTGCCGTAAGCAAGTACTGCTGGAGAAAACGCGACAAATGCACAGATACTGAATACCCTGAAAGAAGGGATGTTCATTGAAGTAAGAATTACTGCAACGATTCCAACAAAAATCATCCAACTAAGTGTTAATACAACATATGAATAATTTTGCCATACATTTGAATTTTGTAGCGTGGCTTTTCCTGCCCCTACTGGTTTAATGACCTGTGCACCAAGGGAAGAGCCACTCGAAATAATAGCTGGAATTGAGATAAAAAGTAATGCTATGATAATTGATGGTGCATGAAATCCTTCGGAGAAATTGTACTTAGTCATCAAAAACTCGAAAACAAGAATCAAAACTCCTGTTAAAGCAAAAAGATAACTTGTAACACCAAATCTCATACCTTTGGTTTGTAATAGATTTCTTGCATCTTCTACAGATCTAGTGACATTATGTACCTCATAACGTTTTTCTCCAGTTTGAAATGCCACTTGTAAACCTCTTAATTGACGTGGAACTACACTATTCCAAAACAAGTAAGCGGTGATTGCGGCAAAGAAAAAAGGAATTATGGCCACCAACCCAAAACCATCAATGATTGGTGGTGCTGAAATATCAAAACCTCCTTTCAAACCAAGTTAGGCTGGGATGACTTTTCAGAAATTTCAGCAGTAATATTTGTTATGAACTCATCTAGAGCAATATCAGCTACCTGTTCTCCACTACGGGCTCTTAAGCTAACTGTATTATTTTCAGCCTCTCCATCTCCAAGAATAACCATGTAGGCTGGGTGGAGTTTTCGATGAGTTCTAATTTTCTTGCCAATAGTATCGTCGCCATCATCAATTTCAACTCTAATACCAAATTCTCTCAGTTTTTCTGCAACGAAGTTAGCGTATTCAGTGTGTTTTTGTGAGATTGTCAGTATGTGGCATTGAGTAGGTGAAAGCCAGGTTGGGAAACGGCCAGCAAAATGTTCTATCAACACTCCACAGAATCTTTCCATGGAACCAAATGGTGCTCGATGAATCATCACTGGGCGATGTAATTCGCCATCTGAGCCTTTGTAAGTTAAATCAAAACGCTCAGGAAGGTTGTAATCTACTTGAACAGTTCCAAGTTGCCATTCTCTTCCAATTACATCCTTAACCACGAAGTCGATCTTTGGACCATAAAATGCAGCTTCACCTTCTTCTTCTGACCAATCTACGCCAAGTGATGCAGCCGCATCACGACACGCTTGCTCTGCCTTATCCCATCGTTTGGGGTCGCCAACATATTTTGTAGAATCAGGGTCTCTAAGTCCGACTCTTACTCGATAATCAGTCATTCCTAATTTGTCAAAAATAATCTGTACAAGTTCAATGCACCCAAGCACTTCTTGAGCAATCTGGTCTTCTGTTACAAATAAATGAGCATCATCTTGAGTAAATCCACGGACTCTTGTCATTCCAGAGATTTCACCTGATTGCTCCCATCGATAAACTGTGCCAAATTCTGCTAGTCGTAAAGGTAAATCTCGATATGATCTTGCTTGTGAAGCATAAATCTTGACATGGTGAGGGCAATTCATAGGCTTGAGCATATAGCCATCAATTTCTCCAGTTTTCATTAGGTTAGATAGTTCAGAACACGAGCATCCTTCATCTGATAATTTTTTCATCAAATCTTTCTCAACCAATGGCGGGTATTGCGAATCTTGGTAATATGGAAAGTGACCCGATGTCCGATACAAGTCAAGTTTCCCAATATGTGGAGTAAATACTTGTGAGTATCCTTGTCTTGTTAAGTGCTCACCGATAAAGTTCTGTAACTCTTGTCGCACAATTGCTCCTCTTGGTGTCCACAAAATCAGGCCTTGGCCGACTTCTTCATCAATATGGAAAAGTTGTAAATCTCGCCCAAGCTTTCTGTGATCACGCTTCTTTGCTTCTTCCATTCTGTGTAAGGTTTGTTTGAGAGCTTCTTTCGTAGGTTCTACAATACCATAAATTCGAACTAATTGTTCTCTATCTTGGTCACCTCGCCAATAAGCTGATGACACACTGGTTAATTTACAAAACATCAATTTAGCAGTGCTTGCAACGTGTGGCCCCAGACATAAGTCATACCAATCACCTTGTTTGTAAATAGTTGAACCAGTTCCTTCTCCGATTTTGTCTTCAATGATTTCAATTTTGTAAGGGTTAGAAGCAAAGTGTTCTCTTAATTCTTGGTCCCCGAGTTCAACTCTTTCAACAGTTAGATTTCTCCGAGCAAGCTCTTGCATTTTTTTCTGAATCGGCTTTAAATCTGCTTCTGTGATTGGTTCCATAGCAAAATCATAGTAAAATCCTCTATCTATGGCAGGTCCAATTGTTGGTTTTGCATCTGGATAAAGCTCCATCACTGCTTGGGCTAAAAGGTGTGCAGTACTATGTCTTAAGATGTGCATACCAGAATCAGATTCAGCCTTAATCCCCTCAATTTCACATGAGTGATGAATCTCATAAGACATATCTCTTTCATGGCCATCAACCAATGCTGCAAGGCAGCCATTTTTCTTTCCAAGCACATCGGTAATAACTTCAGAACATGTGATGCCTGCAGCATATTCATTGACATTTCCATCAGGTAAAGTGATGTTAATCAGTGTCAAATTAGCCCCTCCTATACTTGCCGGAAGTACCAACCCTTCATCAATTTCGCGATTCAAATTACTATTCAGCATGTTATTTTTTACCAATTTACGCCTAACTGATTGAATCAAATAATCATGATTTTTGTTAAACAGGATTCCACAAGTATTGAAGAGTAGTAGGTATACAATATCATCATGGCAAAATCCCGCAGGCTCATTGGCACAGTTCTTCTTCTCCTCTTAATGCCACTATTCTTACCGGTTGTATCGGCGGATGGTATGCCACAGCAACCTCAAATAAACACGTTATGGCTTGCTAATGAATTTGGTGAAAATAACCATGCTTATCGAGTTACTTTTGCTGATGGAGAATCGTATCAAGCCGTGATAGATGTTGAACATGAAAGGGCAGGAGAAGATTTAGATGTTGAGATTCTTCAATCGTGGGATCTAGTTGATGGATTTAGAATATTAGATATTCAACTTAACACTAGTTTAGATTGGAATGATATTATCACGGTATCAGTTTCAATAACTCATTATGCTGAACAAGAATTAGATGAGCCTATGATGGTAGAACGTGAATTTGAGGTTGGAACTTGGAATCAACCTATGGATGATCATGAAATAATGCTCGAAACAACATGGTTACTCGATCAAATATACAACACCTCTGAAGGGCCTCAAGGATTCAACCTGAATTTTACTGGTCAAGGCTGGCAACAGAGAATTGGTGATACTATCGAATCATGGGAACTCGGTAATGGTAGTATTTCATTTCTTGAATCAACAGATTTAGGTAGCAATAATTTGTCACTTGATTTAGAATCGATTTGGAAGAACGAAACCATACAGAGTGGAATTTTAACTTCACAAGTGTTTGAAGCGGTTGGCTCTGGAGTATTGCATATTATTTCTATGGAAGATGATGTAAATACATCAATAATTGTAGAAGTAACAAATGCCGAATTGAATCGTTCGATTATCAATCAAGTAATTTCAGAGCGACTAAAAATTGATGCTAATGGAGTATTAAACATAAGTTCTCAAGAAAGTGAAAACTCATCCTTTGCAGTTAATGGTGACATCGGTGTTTTTTATCTCGAAACTTGGGATGAAAATGGAGTAAGGAGATTCTATGACCAAAGGTTTGAGGCTATTGCAGATATGATAATTATTGATGATGGTTCAAGACTTGACATAGATGTAAACACTTTGAATTCTGGAGAAACATGGAATGATGGTGTAAGAACTAGTCAGATTGAGGAGGTTGTAGGTTCTGGGACATTCGGTTTTTCAGAGAGCGATAATGAATCCTCGGTAAATGTAAATGGTACAATTTATCAGTTTCATACCAAGTCAGAACAAGGAATAACTTTAGTTGATGATATTCATATTGATGGGGTGATTACTGGAGATGTTCAAGGCGATTTTGGAGTTGTTAGAGGCATAGAATTGACAGGAATGCAGGCTAATGCTACAGGAATTGAATTCCCAGTTAATGTAATTCATGAAGAATCTTGGTTCAATTTAACTGGTATAAATGGTGGCAATTTTTTCGATGGAGCAGGAATCGGGGCGACACACAATCAAACTTGGGATTATCAGGTAATTTACTCAGATTGGGAGAATCGAACGGTACGTCTAGTGTGGGAGGAATCGGGGGCAGATTCCTCAAGTGGTGAAGAATTCCCAGAAAGAAGTCCAATTGAAAAGGAACCAGAACCACCTGAAGTTGAGGAAGCACTTGGTAATTTAACCGTTAGTAGAGAGACTGGTTTGATGCCTATACCGATGCATCCAGGAGATAAGATTAGATTGGATGGTCAAGAAGGACTGACACTTGTTGTAACAGCAGAAGCAGTGACGAATGATCCAAGGGATGGTCATAATTTCCATGTCGTATCTTGGTCTGGCGTCTATGAAGGGAGTGAATCTGGTACTGCAACAGGAGCGATAATTGATGAGGGCCCATTGAAGGGTTTGATTTCGAGTGTTTCGAGAGTATTAGCTATACCATTTGGTGAAGAAGGAAACCTTGCGAACTTTACAGAAACTCAATTATTGACTAGGGTAATATCACCTGCAGTTGTTACGGCTGAAGAAAATTCTGCACCTATAATTTCTGGGCTTTACTTACTCGAGGGATTAGTAGTTTCAGAGGGCGGTAGTGTTGCAACCCTAGTTGCCGAAGTAAGTGATGTAGATTGGAATCTTGAACAGGTAACCGTTGACTTGACCCCTATCGGTGGTTCAATAGTTGTAATGAATGATAGAGGGATTGATGGCGACGCTGCTATTGGCGATGACAAATACTCAACATTGATTGTAGTACCTGGTTTAGAAGTCGGTGACTTCACATTGGCTATCGAAGCACAAGATTCGTTTGACAGCATTAGTTCATCTACGGGACAGATAACAGTTGTCAATCAAGCACCGAG
>DUKP01000046.1:0-1857 GCA_013329295.1 Candidatus Poseidoniaceae archaeon | reverse complement strand
TATGATGGACATGGTGTATCCGAAATCAGTATAGATTTACAAGAATATGGTGGTGGATTGTTTGAGTTGGTGGAAAACTCGGGAATTTGGACAACCATGTTGATAGTGCCCGAGGGCATGTCGCCAGGAAAACAAACATTGGAATTTGTAACTGTTGACGGATTAGGAAAAGTAGGTCTAAACACTGTTTGGCTCAACGGGCAAAGAAGCACTTCACATCCATATGGGCCACACTTTATCCCTGATGATGAAGCAATACCAATTGAGATCACAGTGGAAAATTCACCACCATTATTTAACATTCCAAGTCCAATAAAATATACTCGTCCAGAGTCTTCAACTACAGTTGTCTTTGAAGTTGAAATTTTAGATTCCGATGGAATTACTAATGCTAGAGCAAATCTAGGTGTCTTTGCGCCTTTGAGTGCTCAAACCGGATGGGTAGTTATGAATGATAATGGAATAAATGGTGATGCATTTCCAGGTGATGGGATTTATTCTGTTGAACTATCTTTACGTACAAGTACGCCTATTGGAACTCATGAAATTCTAATTCAAGCAATTGATGGTTTTGATGTTGCAACACCAATTACTCCAGTTTCGGTAATTGTTGTAGAAGAATCGAGTTTAGTCCCTAGTTTAGATAGTGATACATTATCATCATCTGTTTTGATAGTGATTTTAATCGGATTCACTATGGTTGCAGGAATCTCAGTATTCTTTTTGATGCGAAAAGGGAAAGATAAGGAATACTTAGAAGATAGGTTTGGCTTTGAATAGGCCAATTTCCGATAACGGTTTATACCCCTGTTTGGTGGGAGGGCTACATAGCGAGCGTAGTGTAGTGGTTATCACCGGGCGTTGCCAACGCCTGAACCCGGGTTCGAGTCCCGGCGCTCGCACCATATTGACTGATTTTGGTTAAGTAACATTTAACCGTAGAATGATTATGGCATAACAGGGTTAAGCATGACTGACAGACGAACAATATTCATCGGCAAGAAACCATTACACGCATATGTAAGAGCAGTTGTAATGGCTATGGAATTAGGCGATCGTAACCTAGAATTGGTGGCTCGCGGCGCTACTATTGGTAGAGCCGTTGACGTTGCAGAAGTCTGTCGTCGCAGAAATGGTATAATCGCACAGGGACTACCAGAAGAAGTGGTCATAGGAGAAATCACTTGTGAAAGTGAAGTAATCCCTTCTGAGGATGGTAGAGACCGTACTGTCAGTGTTCTAAGGATTGAACTTGATGGCCATGGAAGTCTTCCTGAAAGCGAAGAAGAGTAATTAATCAAGCAAGGATATTCTACGCTCAATTTCTTTTGCAGTTTGTTCAAAAATTTCAAACGATTGACCTACAGGATCATCCAGTTCCCAATCTTGATCTATTTTAATTGCAGGGCATTGAACTCCACAACCCATTGAAATTACCAAATCAAATTCTTTAGGGTCGAATTGATCGAGGTTTTTGGGTTTCATTTCAGATGTATCAAAGCCTTTATTTTGCAGGATTGTTAATGCATGCAGAGAGACTTTTTTGGCAGGATGTGTTCCAGCAGAATGAGCGTCATGGCCATATAGTTTTGCAATTCCTTCAGCCATTTGCGAGCGGCAAGAATTTCCTACACAAACAAATAAAATTCGCATATTTAGGACACTTAATGGGAATATTTAGATTATTTCTATTTAGAAACAGGCAGTATTATGACTATGCTTTTGCTGGAGTAATTGACCAACAATGCTATCCAAGTATCTTGCTACAATCTATTTCTGTATTTTGTTTGGTATATTATTTGTTTTACACATAGTATTTGCTGCTAACGATAATGACTTGATGTTTAGGAGTGTAGC
>DUKP01000206.1 GCA_013329295.1 Candidatus Poseidoniaceae archaeon | reverse complement strand
TGTGGTTTTGCATGGCGAAAATGGCATTGGAAAGTCAACAGTCATAGAAACTGCTGCTCGATTACTTCCGCTAGAAAGTGGCTCTGTAAAGCATAATGGAATGGTGATTTGTGACGGCGAGGGTCGGAGAAATAATCCCGCTAAGCCTTTTGGATTAACTCTTCAAGCAAACTGCTTGGTACCAAGTCAAACAATTCAACAACAATTAGACAATGTTATTGCGTTAAGCGATAAATCATTTGAAATCAAACCGATTATTGAAAGTTACAAAATAGGCAATCGTCGAAACGATAAAATTGCTCACTTATCCGGTGGACAGCAAAGAAAAGTTGCTGTCATAAGTGGATTAATACCAGGAATGGTTAATCAAGAAAGTAGACTTATTTTGCTCGATGAGCCAGACTCTGGACTTGATGATGATTCTGTTGAAATATTGGTGAAGCAAATCCACATGCTGAGAAATCTAGGCCATGGCATTGTCATCGCATCCCATAACAAGCGTCTAAGGGAATGTGCAACATCATTACATGATTTGAGCGAAGCCACCAATCAAACTCCGGATTTTACCGAGGTTTGGCAAGTTGATTCTGTTGACAAAAATTATTCTTTACTTAGAACCAAAATTGGTTGGAATCTTAATTTTACTACTTTGGTTTCAATCCAAAGAAATTGGTTAGCAGCATTATTGGTGATGGGTGGATTGTTGTCAATTGCTGACCCTCTAACATTATCAGATAGAGATGTAATCTTGATGGGATTCACCCTTGCTCCTGCCTTTACTATGGGATTAGTAGGCGATCCTGTGTTCAAAATTCTCAGTGAACAAAGAGCAATCGATTGGTGGCGTGCACAAAATAACTCTGTACCAAATTCATACCTTGAAAGCATTATTAGTGGTTTTTTGATTACTGCAATTGCCATGCAAATATTCATTCAATCAGTTGATTATAGAATAATTCTTGCTGGAGGAGGAATTGTATTATCAACCTCTTTTGTAGTACGATTTTTACAGATGAGCACCATTAGATTGCCTCGTAGTAATGCGGTTTTTATCAGACTTTTAACCCCCATTTTGATACTACCATGGGGAATTATTGTCGATTATTGTTCAAAATTATAACCTCCAACTTCAATAAGGAGGCGTATGAGCACTATTCATGCGAGTAAAGGTTGGAGAGTTAATACTCGCTCTAGGATTCTTAGGCCTAATGCTTACTCTATACCTGGCTTTTTTATGGGCGCCGAGTGTAAATATCAATGCTTTTGAATCTCCTGAAGCACAGAGAATTTTTTACTGGCATGTGCCTGCAGCATGGGCTGCATTCATCGCTTTTGCTGTGTTATTTGTTGGCTCAGCACTATGGTTTTTCAAGCGAAGTCCACTTGGATGGAAATTGCACATCGCAGGCTCTGAAGCTGGTCTTGCTTGTGGATTGATGGCGGTATGGTCTGGTTGCGTTTGGGGTGCTGCAGAATGGGGTACACCTTGGGACTGGGAAGATTGGCGGCTCAACTCATTTGGCCTACTAACTCTGTTAGCACTATTTTTGGTACTTGGTAGACAAAGTCAGCCTGATGGAGTTGAAAGTAGAGATACATTCTCAACATTTGGTTTGTATGGATTCGTTTTGGTTCCTCTAACTTATGTCGCCACTAGAATATGGGTCATTCGGCACCCAGGACCGGTGATTGGAGGTGATGAAGACAGTTCTATTTCGGGAGACATGGCGCTAGTTTTGTTGATTGGTGCACTATCTTTTACCACACTAATTATCGGCCATATACTTACTTCGATAGAAATTACCAAATTTGAGCAGCGGATGGATAGACTGCAAAAGAAACTGGATGGTGAGTAAATGGAAGATAAAACATACCTTTCAATAGCATATTTAGGAATGATTTTTGCATTAGCAATATGGACTTGGACAATTGTTTCTCGCAGTCGAAACATGGAACAGAGAATCCTTGCAATGGAAGAAAGTCTGGATATTAAACCATCTAATGCTGACTCTATTGCAGAAATAAATGCTACAAATGAAGAATAATCTTGGCACAAATTGAAACCAAGACGCATCTACGGTAGGTTGGTGAAGGTATGTCGGGACTAGGTGCAGATTTTTGTCTCGTGTGTGGTGCACCACCTCCACTATTCGGCGATCGGATGTGTGAATCATGTCTGCGCAAGCGGACAAAATTGGCTGAAGTGCCCGAAAATGTCCCATGGGTAAGATGTGCAAGATGTGGTATTGTTGAGATACAAGGGAAGTGGGTGAACATTTCTGAAGATGAAGTATGGGATGAACTAATTCAACGGAATCTTAAATTTCACATTGATGCAGAGGACATCTCAATTGCTGTTGAAACACAAACTATCTCTGATAGACACACTCTTATCCACCTACAACTCGAAGGAGTCATTGATTCGCTGTTATTCCAAGAAGAACATACTATGCGAGCTAGAATGGCAAATGGTGTGTGCTTAACCTGTACTCGAAGAGCAGGTAATTATTATGAAGCAACTGTGCAACTTCGCTCAAGTGGTAGAAAATTAAGCGAAGAAGAATATCAAAACCTACGTGCTACACTCGATATTGTAAAGGAGTCTTTGTCGGATGATCCGATGTTTTTCATTACTAATGAAGGGCCGGTCACTGGTGGATATGACGTGGTTATGGGCAGTAAAGGCCTAGCCCGCGCTTGGGGCCGTCATCTAACTAAGGAGTACGGAGGCCAAGTAGTTGAAACAAATTCAACTGTTGGTAGAAAAGATGGAATTGATGTGACAAGACTAACCCTGCTATATCGTAAACCAGGTTATGAAATTGGAGATGTAATTCGATGGAGAGATAACTTTTGGCGTCCTGCTTCATGGACTAAAGACGGAGCGATAATCGAAAGAATAGACCGTCAAGAAAGAACTGGTGCGACTTGGCGAGACCTAGAATCCTCAAAGGTCATGTCTCGTATGTCAGAACAAATTATTGCTGAACTAATTAATCAAGACTCATCTGTTGGGGAATTTCTTGACCCTACTACTTGGACGATGGCATCGGTTAGATTACCATATGATCACAACGGTAGAAACACCATCCGCATTGCGCGCATTGACGGTGAATGGTTTGCTCTGCATCACATGGCTATTGACGAAAATAGTAGTATAGAGTAAAAAGGAAGAGCCAATCCATCACTCGATGGCGGATATCAATCTCACTGAATTAGCATCATCACTCGATAGTGAAGACATGATTGGCTTTACTCGAGCATTCGTTGAAGATATACGCATAGGATTACGTAATGTTACTATGGAGCGTTACCCCTGGATGGAAGAAATAGGCAATAC
>DUKP01000171.1:2045-4286 GCA_013329295.1 Candidatus Poseidoniaceae archaeon | reverse complement strand
TCCAGTAAATATTGACAATATCAATATCTTAGGCCATCGGATAACTCCGCCATTTGGGCCAGTTCAGTTCGATAATGCCTTCATTCATTTTCACTGTGGAGATTGGCAAAGTGTTCCAGAGTTTGATCTTGAACCGCAAACCGAATTTGATGAAATAATGTGGGCAAGGCCGCAAGATATTCTTGCTCGCTGGTCAAACCATGAAATCAAGGTTGCACCTCCGGTAATATCTGTGCTCATGGAAATAATTAGAGTTCTCGAATTCTCCAACGATGATATGGTTGAAGCTGCACAAAATATCTCAAACAGGCAGCCTGGGCGCCAGTCAATTCTGTTTGCCTATGGAGTTGAAGTGGTACCAATTAGAACTGCAACCCTACCTCCTGCAGACCACACTAATTGTTACTTAGTTGGTGATCCTGAAGGCGACTTCATTATTGTCGACCCTGCAGTACGTTACCGAGAAGATATGGAGAATCTTGCAGAGGCGGTTGAACGACATAATGGTCAGCCAATTGCTATTGCATTTACTCATTCACACGGCGACCATCTTGCTGATATGGATTTACTAAGCGAAGCCTTTGATTTGCCAGTCTGGGGCAGTGAATACACTTCAAGAAGCGTTGATTGTGAGCGAATTTTAGTGGATGGAGAAATCCTCCAATTAGGTAATCAAGCTTGGCAGATTCTAATCACGCCAGGTCATCATCCAGGTCATACTTGTTTCTTGAGTGATGCAGGATTAGTGGCTGGCGACATGGTGGCTGGTTTTGGCACAATTTTGATTCCACCTGCAACCGGAGATATGGATGAATACCTTGAGCAACTTGCTAGACTTAGAGACCTAAAGCCGCATCTTGCATTCCCAAGTCATGGCCCGGTAATTGCTCTGCCAGAAAAGAAATTCAATTATTACATCAAGCATCGAAGTGCTCGACATGACAAGGTATTGCAGGCAGTTGCCGATGGCTTGAGCAATGTCTCAGAAATTGCGGTAAAAGCGTATGAGGATACACCAAATGCACACCCAGGACTTGCAAGAGACCAGACATTAGCGCACCTATTGTCACATCAAAGACAGGGTAAGTTATCTCAAGATTCTAATGGCAATTGGCATGCAAGCATTGATTGATAGCATTCCCTGGCATGGTCATGCCTCGCAGATTAGTTATCACCAAAGCAGGTTCACCATCAGTTCTTGATGTCATTGAAATGTCGATGCCTACACCAAATGAAGGTGAGGTTTGTATCGAAGTTCACTATGCTGGAATCAACTTTGCCGATACGCTAATGAGACTTGGTTTGTATCAGCCAAGACCGCCATTCCCATTTACTCCAGGCTACGAAGTAAGTGGAACAATTCATTCAATTGGCAAAGGAGTTTCAGAGTTTGAGGTTGGTCAAAGAGTAGTTGCGGCAATGCAGAATGGTGGCCAAGCTAGCCACGTTATTGCAGTTACTTCACGAGTTATTCCATTACCTGATGAAATGTCATTGGAAAAGGCTGCATCAATGCCAGTAACCTACATTACTGCACACCATATGTTGCACCATTTGGGTAATCTAAAGTCAACAGATACTGTACTGATTCATGGTGGTGCTGGAGGCGTTGGAACCGCAGCCTTACAATTATGCCAGTGGGCCGGAGTAAGCAAAGTTTGGGCTACTGCCTCAGGTCATAAGGCAGATGTCATCAAGCAATTCGGTGGAATTCCAATAGATAGACACAAGCAAGATTTCGTTGAGATTATCAAGCGAGAAACCGATGGAAGGGGGGTTGACCATATCCTTGACCCAATTAGCGGCGAGAACCTAAAACGCAGTTTGAAGGTTTTAGCAATGGGCGGTAAAGTGTACTCCTATGGCATGTCAGCAGCAGCACCAACCAGTAAGCGTTCCCTACTCAAAGCATATTTTGCTTGGCGAAAAACACCAAAACTTGATCCTCTCAAAATGATGTCACGCAATCAAGGAATATTCGGTGTACACATGGGGACATGGAATGACGAAGCGGTAATCGCTGAACAACTTCATCGCATTATCGATGGAATTAACCAAGGCGTACTCGACCCAGTAATTGACTCAGTATTTCCAGTTGAAGATGCGGCTAAGGCACATCAGCACATCCATGACGCCAAGAACATCGGTAAAGTTCTGTTAAGTTTCAAGTAGATTTCAATAAGCGTGAATCATTCAGTTGCATGAGGCGGTAATATGAAGGCCAATATGAGCGGTTTTGAC
>DUKP01000171.1:0-1629 GCA_013329295.1 Candidatus Poseidoniaceae archaeon | reverse complement strand
TTGCGAATTAATCCCAAAGAAAGCAATCAGTTTGACTTAGTTATCGTTAGAGGTTCACGAGTTTACACTTCTAATCGTGACCGCCCAATGCCGCAAACCCCGCCACCATTTGCTATGGTGCTACGGAAATATCTCAAAAATGCCCGCATGACTGCAGTTAGACAACTTGGTTTTGACCGAGTTTTAGCGTTAGACTTTGATACTAAATTTGGTGAAATGCATCTTTATGTTGAAGTCTTCAGAGAGGGTAACGTCATTTTGGTTGATAGTGAAGGAATTATCATTCAACCGCTGACTCACGCTAAGTATTCCGGGCGTGTCTTGAAGAAAGGTGTGGAATATTCACCTCCTCCAGCAGCCTCAGACCCTCATGATTTTGATGAGGCAGCATTACAGGGAATCTTTGACAATTCAGACCGTGACCTTGTCGCTACCCTTGGCGGTAAGGCAAATCTTGGTGGTACTCATGCCAATGCAGTTTGCTCATTAGCAGGCTATGAGCCCAATCTAGCAACTTCTGAAGTTGATATCAAGAAAGTTCACAAAGCCCTCAAGCAATTACTCGACGGCCTTGCTAACGATGCTAAGGGCTATGTTATTCTCAAGACTGAAGGTGAGCAAACCGACGAGGAACTCCAAGAATTAGCTAATCAGCAAGTAGATGGGGCTGAGCGAGACAAATTCTTACAGCAATATGCTAACGAAGCATCTCCAACCTTACTTCCAGCCCATGAAGGTAAAGCAGTTATTGAATTTGACAATTTATGCCAAGCAGTCGATGCATGGCAAGGTGCTCATGATGCCGGTGCACTTGCTCGTCGTGAAGCAGAAAAGTTAGACATTGCATCACCTGGAAGAGGCTTTTCTACCGAGGTAGAAAAATTGGAGCGACGCCAAGCACAACAGGAAAAGGCATTATCTGGCTTTGCTAAAAAAATCGAGAAGCAGCAAATGATTGGCCATACTATCCAAAATAATTGGACGCATGTCGAAAGTCTGCTTGCTCAAATCAAAGAATCAGTTGAGAAAAATGGTTGGAAAGAAACCCAAAAGATGGCAAAACAGATCCCTTGGATTGTCTCTATGAATCCGGCTGATAGGACTTTCATGACAATTTTGCCCGATGATAATGGCGAGCCAAAAGGCATGCAAGCAATGCTTAGATTGGATGAAACAGTTCATCAAAACGCTCAGCACTTCTTTGAAACTGCACGTAAGCAGAAAGCCAAAACCAAGGGTGCTACCGATGCTTTAGAGGAAACCAATGTCTATCTTAAGCGGGCAAAAAAGAAGGAAGTCAAGGCTAAGGAAAGTGGTCGGCTTAGCAAAGTTAAGCGCAGTAAGCGCTTGTGGTTTGAGAATCATCGATGGTCGATGACTACTGGTGGACATTTGTTGGTTGGTGGTAAGGATGCTAAGGGCAATGATGCAATAGTCAAGAAACATCTTTCAGGCTCAGATATGTATCTCCACGCAGATATTCATGGTGCTCCAAGTTGTAGCCTAAGGGCCTCACAGGGCTTCGTTATCGATGAACACAGACCAGGTCATATTCCAGACGATATTCCAGTTTTCAAGTTAGTAGACAAACTTGGTGACGAGCGGATCAATGATGAGAAGTTAACTGAA
>DUKP01000147.1 GCA_013329295.1 Candidatus Poseidoniaceae archaeon | reverse complement strand
TGCTGATTGTAAGTTACTTCTAGGAACCCCAGATTGTTCTAGTTTTTCGAATAGATATTCGTAATCCTCTCTTTGATTTTCAATTTGAATGGAATCAGTAGTCTGATTATCTCTTAATGCTAAAAATCCATCTTCAGGTTGAATCTCCTCTCCATTAATATCGACTAGATTCCTGAATGCAACTGCGTATGCTGCGTCATGATCCAGTCCTTGCAACGTCCTTACGAAAATGAGTGTGTCTTCACCATCCTTCGCTCTGGCGTCTAACTCGATCCAGTGGTGAATAAATTCTCCAGTATCTAAATTCATTAAAATGCTCGAATGATTAATTTCTATTGATGGGGATATGTTGAATTGGTCTGCCATTTCGCTTATATTTGGAATAGATGAAAAAGCGGTAAATATTTGAGTAGATGGGCTAAAACCATCGAGTCTATCCAAAATTACCATATTTTCTGATTGAGCAGAGTTTGTATCGGGTATTGCCTCCCCTGTGATGTTTAATCTATAATCCGTGATTTGAGATTCATCCTCATCTAGGAAAAACCCAGATGGAAAGGGTAGCATACAGTGGATTTGATTGGTAAGATCACAGAAATCATTGCCATTTATTTCCAGAATATCTTCTGGTTCTGGTTCTAATTCAGGAATATCGTTTATGTCGTCTGAATCATTTTCGATTCCATCACCCGACTCACTTGTACATCCAGAAAATAGCATTGAACAGACAATTATTATTGTTGCAATTTTACTTAATCTATCATTCATATTCATTCTATCCTCCTATTAAATTCAGAATACATGAATTATATTATCTCCTTCGAATTACAGCCATTGCCAGTAATGTAGATGCCAAAACCAAAACCATGGAGAAACCGGGTAATGAATCATCTTCCATATCTTCTTCAACAGTCATTACAGGAGGGGATGTGTATACAATGTCTAGAGAAATCACACCCTCCAAAGGTATGGCTGACCAATCTCCTTCATATCTTACTCCGTTTACATCTAAGGTTATCTCCCCTCCATCCGATGTGTCTTTGTAGAGTAACGTGGTGGCACTCAGATTTTCTCCCCAAATCTCAAAAAAGTGATTCAAGGTGAGCATGTTTTCCACATTTGATACCACGTGAATCGCCTCCTCTCCTGAGTACATAACATGCGTAGATTGCCTGCATAATTCGGTGTTGAATCCAACGTAACTTGGTATGGGGATATATTCGCTGTCAATTGTTATGGTCACGTACATATCTCGATATGTGGACTCAGCCCAATCGAAGCACTCTTCCGTTATCTCTCCTTCAATAAAAATCGAGGCGGGCTCCGTCGAATCTTCATCTGTGTTGTTTGTTAGTGTTGTCAGAGAAAGTAATTCCTCTTCAGAAAGAAGAGGGTAAGTGCCATTAGGAGAAGGGAATTTTTCATTTATTGCATCCATCATGTAGTTAGCTAACAGTCCTTGCCCAACTGAAGTGGGGTGCAGAGAATCAACCATTATGCAATTTTTTGCACACACCATCGGTGGGCTAGTTACCTCGTTACCTAAAATCATTCTAGCGGATTTATTTTGCAATAGGTCGTCAGAGGCGGTCATCAAATCGAAAACTTGCACATCATCGCCATATCTTTCTGCGATTTGGTTAAGCCGTATTGCCCACTCATTACTGGCTTCAGTGAAATAATGGTGAAGTTCTGTGGGAAAAATTTGTGTCAAAAAAGGCAGAAATGACATATTAGGTAAATTCCATACTAGTACGTCTATCTCCGAGGCTACCAAAGTATCAAGGATGATTGTTATGTTTTCATCCAATTCATCGATGAAGGAATAATCGCCAGTAATAATCTCAACATCAGAGTCGATAAAGTCCCAAGCACCCACCATCATGGTTACCAATGTGCCATTTCCATAATTTTCGGCTATTGTTGTGTGCCTTCCTGCGTCAATAAGAGTCCAAGATCGGTCTCCTCCAACTGCGCCTTCATAATAATCTAAATCCATCAAATTAGCAGCGTGCACACTTGCAAATGGGCCTCTGTAGCCAGAAGGATCAGAACCTAGGGTGCTATCTCCCAAAGATGCAATTGTGTGGTATTGAAAAGTTCTGTTTTCTTCTTCGGGAGTAGTTTCATTTTGTGCTTGTACAAAAGGTGAGGATGTACTCAATAGTAACACTGCTAGCAGCCAGAAACAATTGATTTTTGCAAATTTACTCGAGACCTTGTGCATATTCTTCAGGCGATTCGATTTTTGATATAAATTAATGTATAAATTAACTTCTGGAATTAGAACTAAATTTATTCACTGGTGACTATTACTTTCGCAGGTCTCAGAACCCTGTCATGCAGCATATATCCCGATTCAATTTCTTCAACAACCTCACCGGATTCTTGACCATCTTGTACTGGAACAGTAGCAATTGCTTCCATTTGTGTTGGGTCGAATACCTTACCAGTTGTCTCTAGAATAGTGACGCCTTCGGATTCAAGGGCTCTCTTCAGAGAATCAAGAGTCATCTTTACACCATCTGCGATTGCCTCATTGTCACTATTTTCATTTGCTATTGCTTTCTCCAAGGAATCGATTGCCGGTATAATTCGAGAGGCCAATCCGGCGGCTCCGAATCGTATTGCTTCGGCTCTATCCCTCAGCCCTCTTTGCCTAGCGTTAGCAGTCTCAGCTTGAGAGTACTGTAATTCCTTCTCAAGTTCGGCGACCTTTGCCTCAAGCATAGCCATGTCATCTTCGAGTTCTTCTTTCTCTCCGACATCTTCCGACTCATCATCAGACATGGTCTGGCGGTTTTGTCGACCATTCAAGAATCCAATGGTCCAGAAGGTTCCTTCAAACACTATTCAAGATAGAAATATTCTCCGCTAGCCTTTTGTTCACGATCTTTGCGACTACCTGGCTTGTTTATTCTAGGTCTATGTGATTCGTG
>DUKP01000108.1 GCA_013329295.1 Candidatus Poseidoniaceae archaeon | reverse complement strand
TTGTTATTGGATGAACCATTCTCATCTCTTGATTTAGATTCACGAAGAAAATTAGCAAATGATGTCAAAGAAATACTGAAGGCAAAAGGTGTGGCAGCAATACACGTTTCACATGATATTGAAGAAGCATCAATCATTTCAGATAGAATTTTGAATTGGGATGAAATTTGTACGCCAAATAACGCAAGCAATAATAACGAGCGTGTACAAAGTATACATGAGTGAGATGCCTGCTGTACCCATTGAAGTATTACCTTACGTAAGAGGAATACAATTTGTACTATCTAGTTATGAAGGATATACAAAAGGTAAGCGTAGAGAGGCAGACAAATTAATTCGTGACGAAATTAAACGTGCTGGAACAAGAGCTCGTAACCATCTTTCAAACATACAAGACATTGCTTTCAAGAGAGATAAAATGGAAATTGCTCGAATTGCTAAATTAGCAAATAGTGAAATTGATTCTCTGATTGAAGACGTAGACAAGTCAGTTTCTGGAATGAATCATGCATTTTTCTCTGGTTCTCGCTCAGTAAAGGTTTCAGATTTGAAGAGTTTAATCAAGCACGACCACGATGTAATCGAAATGGTAACCAAAGCAATCAATATTGCAAATAGTGCGGAACATGCATTCAATACCAGTAAAGGTGAAGAAGAAGTTTTGAATTTGATTCAACAATGTCAGCAAATGGTAACAAGTTGCCAAGGATTTTTCAATTCAAGAAATAAAATTCTAGGTGGTCTTAGGCAGAAAACAAAGTAGGTGTAAAAATGAGTAATAGATTTAGATGGAGAGATAATCCTAACATTTTAGCAAAGCTAATTGATGCAAATAATTTGAACACATGGAAAGCACAAGAAGTTGTGCTCAAACCAAATGAAGCATGTGTATTTATTGTTGATGGAAGAATAGGTGATATTCTAACTGAGAAAGTTGTTGGCAATGTTGCTGGCGGATTTAACAGATTTATTGGCGACATGATGGGTATTACTGCAAAAGATCGACGATTGTTATTTGCAATGACTGGCCCAGCAGATATTTCAATACCGTTTTCTGGGAATCTACCAAATGGCAGTGTAGTAACAGGTTTTGCCAATATTCGAGTTCAACTACGTACTGAAGACATCCCTAAATTACTCAATATGTTTGCCAATAGTGCACCAATGTTAGATAGAAAAAGGCTTGCTGAAGTATTACATAATGAATTGATGATGCGAGTAATTAACCCATCATTAGCGGAATGTGAAAATGATTCTATGTTGCGAAGTTCTGCTTTCCAAGAAAAGTTTGAAATGCGCGCAGAAGTTGAACTTAGAGCAACTCTATCGACATTAGGATTTACTATGCTAAAGGCATTTATTACATCAAATCAAACCGACAATGAGAAGATATCTGAGTTACAATCACAACTCGCAGCTGCAACCAATACTGAAGGTGCTCATGCTGAAGCATTGATGGAAAGAATTGCCATTAGAGAAGCCGCAACACTTCGAAGAATCGAGTGCGAGGTAAATGTCGCCAAGGCTGAAGCCGCAGGAAAAGTGTCCGTAGAACTACAGAGCGAGTTGAAAGAACTGCGTAAGCAAGAAGCTCAGTGGGAAGCTGAATTGAAGCGTGATGAAGGTCAACTAAACCTTAGAATGAAAGAATCTTCGCACAAAACCGAACAAGCTATGGCGTTATTCGAGCAAGTACAGGCTAAAAAACAACAACGTATTCAACAACAAATGGACCACCAAAACCAGCGTATGGATAAACAGAATGACTTACAAGTTAGAATGATGGAAATGGCTGCCCAAAATGATGCACTAACTCCAGAAGTTATGCAAGAATTCCTCCGTCAACAAACTGCTCAAAAGGCAGTTGATGGTTCTGGAGGAGATGTTGAAAAAACAGAGGAGTACTTATGCAACAGTTGTTCAAAGCCAGTTATGGTAGGTTGGAATGCATGCCCTCATTGTGGAATAACTCTGTAAATCGGCAGATTGTTAATTAATCATCCTAATTTAGCATAATCATGTCTCTCAAGTGGGGCTCTAAGCCATGGCGAATATGGAGTAGCCATTGGCAAAATAAGTCCTCAATTTCTGGGTACCGACTACCAATTGCTCTGATTTTAGCGATAATTTTTGGAGCTGGTTTAGGTTATTTACTGACAAATCAGTTTTCTTACTGGCGTGATTGGCAAGCTTTTGATCCTGCTACTGGATTAGATAGTTGGATTCCCGTCATTCCATGGATGATTGTTCCGTACTCTACTCTGTACTTTTGCTACCCAATGGCAGCATTACTAGGCATGAAAAATGAAAAGACTCAGCGTGAAAATATCATTTTTCACCAAACCTTATTGATTCTAACTTGGATGGTTTTTATCATTTTCATAATCCTACCAGTGGAGGTAGACATTCGTAAAAGCGTCTTTGAATCTGAACTTGGCGTTTGGCAACCCTGGTATGATCACCTACATGCTGTTGACACCGAATGGAATGCTTGGCCTTCACTTCACATAGTGCAAAGCCTACTTGCAGTCTTAGTAGTTAGTAGATGGTACAAAAATGAAAATACTAAATGGTATTTTAGAATACTATGGTTTGCTTGGATAATGTTGACTATTTCTGTTATGACTACTAAACAGCATTTTGTTTGGGATGCATTGACAGGAATAATTGTAGGATTAGTGGCATGGAAATTTTGGATATTACCATTATTAGATGAATGCCATAGCGAAGAATCTATTGCCAGTTTTGAATCACTTTGATTAACCAAAGACCGCACTTACAGCATCTCTGTTGGTAAGATATAATGTCAAACTTATTCCTGCCATAATCATCATCCATGACCCGACCATCTTAATCATACCAGTCGCTCTTCTGAGGAAATTAATCATTACTTGACGGCCCAAGCCTACCAATACTGTAACGGCAATCATTAGGATTAGCAGACCAAGCATTAACCCTCCAATACCAAGAGTAATTGCGCTCCCTCCTAAAGTTCCCAAATATAGTACAAATGGCAAGACTGCTGCTGCTGTGCAATCGATTGAAGCAGCGGCATAGCCAATTCCATAAAGATACATATTTCGACGTGGTGTGAATACTTCGTCATCTTCAGTAGTACTATATTTATCAACAAATTTTTGGACAAATCCCATAACATGTGAGGTGATTCCAAGTAACATCATTGAACCAAGAATAATCAATAATATTGCAATAAATACCGCAATATAATGGACAAGACCTGATTTTTGAAATGCTTCACCCATGACAATTGCAATAATTCCAATGAACAAGAAAAATGTCCACATTCCAAAACCAGATAAAGAACCAATAACAATTGGACTTGGCATTTTACTCTTCAACTTACCATCAGCAATCAATTCGTCTTCACGCGCTCCAAGTGACAAATAGTATGAGATGAAACCAGGTAAGACTGGGAAAGCACACGGTGAGAAATAAACTAAGATCGAGAGAATCATACCCAAAGCAAATACTGCAAGATAAGACGTCGAAGGTTCTTCCCAAGCAATACGCAAATCTTCAGTTGCATTTACTGGAGTGGTAATTGCTAATTCGACAACAGAATCAAATGAATTCCACTTATCAGTTGGTGAACCTGTAGCTTGTCGCTCAATGATGTAACCCTCTTCATCAATAACCATTACAACAGGGATTTGTCCTGTACCAGCGGTAGTGAATAATCGAACTGGGTCTGCTATATCTCCATCTTCAAGTATTGCCGCTTTTTCATAACCCATTCCAGTAGGATAAAGTGGAACTGTATACTTGCTATCAGATTCATTTAGATAATCTAAATCCTCACCATACCAACTACCATAGGCGATAATGTGTAATGATTTATTTGACTGATTTGCTAAACTTTGCCATTCATTCATTTTATCTTCCAAATGATATTGCACTGCATGACAATTACTACAATCATGGGCCATCATATCAAAAATTACGATAGAACCACGTAGATCATTTGTGTTAAACCAGCCTGTTTCATTCACTATTTCAGATTCCACTCCTGTTCGATTTAATGATTCAAAAACCATGTTAGGAATAGGTTCAGGGTCTGCATCTGACTGGAAAATATCATCCATGCTGTCAAACATAGACAAGGCCGCAAATGATATTGCTACAAACATGATTGCAGCAATAGCAAATGCTTTCCATGTTTCGGAGCGTGTGAAAACACCCAAATCCATAGTGTCAGTTAGCCCCATAATATCTCCTACAGTCGGTGATTATTCAAATAATCCGCAATTCGTCTCAAATCAAAGGTTGATTTCTTAACCATTCCAAATCTGAAATATACAATTGTCTAATATCATCAAGTCCAAGAACTAACATTGCCAAACGCTCAAGACCCATGCCCCAAGCCAAAACTGGATGTTCAATTCCTAACGGTTCGGTCACTTCAGGGCGGAAAATTCCTGCGCCACCTAACTCCAACCACTTGCCACGCCACTTTACCTCGATTTCGAGACTTGGTTCGGTATACGGGAAATATGCTGGTCTAACCCTAACTTCTGGATATCCCATCTTTTCATAGAAGGTTTTGAGCGTTGTAACTAGCATTTGTAAATTAGCACCCTCTTCCATAATGATTCCTTCAATTTGATGAAATTCAGGTAGATGAGTTCGGTCAATTGCCTCTTTTCTAAACACTCTGTCTACGGTAAACATACGGCAAGCTTTCTTAGGATTGTCAGCGAGATATTGAATCGTATTCACAGTTGTATGAGTTCTTAGAAGCCCCTTTTGTGAGGTTTCTTTAGAGAACTCACCGCCCCATCCTGTTGAACCTGTTTCGCCACCAGTGCGATGAATATCTGACCATGTCTCCATTATATGGTCAGGTAATGGCATCGAATTTGGATTGTCGAGGTAAAATGTATCCTGCATTTCCCTAGCAGGGTGGTCTTGAGGAATAAATAATGCATCCATATTCCAGCCTGCAGTTTGAACATAATCTTCAACCAATTCTGAAAATCCCATTTCAAGGAATATGTGACGGATTCTTTCAATCAATGACTGCATTGGATGACTACGTCCTGTCCTAGGCGTAGCAGATTCGAGAGTTACATCGAATGATCTAAACTCTACATCTTTCCATGAATCACTTTGCAATAACTCCGGAGTTATTTCATTAACCATTGTGGTTTCAACTAAATCACCTACCTTAACTTGTGAACCTGATTTAGTCAAAGTCCAAGTTCTGGAAGTACTGTCGACCAATTCAATAAAATTGCGTCGACTTTTGAATTGTTCAAGTAATTGTTGATCTAAATCACTTACCTTGCTTGGAAGGTCTGAAAGAAACTTCTGTCGTGCTGAAATTGTTTCTTCTACCATTGCTTCATCTGCACAAGTGAATATTCCTGTTTCCATCGTAATGCCTAATTTTTTTAGCAAGCCAATTCCTGGTCCTGCTTCATGTTTCTCAAATGATTGCTGCATACTGGCCATTGTTGCTTCGTCAGCAGATTTGAACCATTGCCATAACCTCGCCTCCAGTAGCCCTTCGTTCATTGCAGATTCCCCTTGAGAAGCGAGTCTAACTTCGGTGCTTACAACTTCATGTACATCAGCAAAACCCTTGTTTGCAAGACCTTGCCCTGCTCCAACAGCAACTGCTTGGTCTTGCCAATTACAACTATCTAGAATTTCATCTAAAGTCCAATTTTTGCCAGAATCCACCAACATTGCCTTGAGCATTCTGCGCTCAGTATTGACAAGATTCTCGGCCACCATGAACATACGAGGAATGATTCTCCTATGAAATCTATGTTGATTATTATCAAGAGATGGCGATTCTATTCTTCTTCGGCATTCCACAATTCAATATTGCATTCTGGACAGGTAAAACTATCTGGTTTAGGCCCCTTATGTACAGTAATTTCTCCACATGGACCGCAAACAATTGTTGACTCAATCGGTTCATCGATTGTAACATCCACTCGATACATTACTCTACCAGCATCGGGAAGTTTGCCCTCTGCAGGACGCCAGTTTCTAACCGCTTCTTTTGAAAGCCCAATATTGCTCTTAAGACTCATTCCAATAACAAAAAGCGCTATTCCAAGTACTCCAACTGTTGATGCAAGAGTATAGACTTCAGCAACTGTAAAAAAAGCTCCAAATGCAATACAAATAAATCCACCAAGAATCAAATTTTCTCTTGGATTACGAGCCATACAAAATCACTCGCCTAATGCTTTACCCAGTGATTTTGCTACCCTTTCAATCTGACCTAAGGGAATTGCACAAAGGCCAATTCTAACTCCGCCATTAAGCGGCACTAGGTAAACTTGGTCTGAAGCACAAGATTCCACAATCGAATGAGGATCCTCATGTTCAAGCCATGCAAAAAATCCATCGTGAGTAGGATTAATCGGAACGTTAAATTTTTTACAAGATTCAATAAACAATTCTCTGCGTTCCTTCAGAAGTTGTGTTAAACGGTTTTTCTCATCTGACCATGCAGCACCAGATTCACTGTTAGAATGAATCTTAGCGACTGAATACTGTGCCAATCTAGAACTTGCAGACCAGGTTTGCCGTCCAGTAACTCCCATTACAGTCGTGATTCGATCAACTACTGATTGGTCAGGATGTATTGTTACCAACGCTCCGGCTCTTAAGCCATACACAGTATGAGATTTAGAAATAGAAATTGCAAATGTAATCAATAGATTTGCTGGCCATTCTAACCCATCGTGTAGAGCGTCGGTGATTGTTTCTGCCCAACCATGTGGCTCCTTTGCGTACATATGGTAAGCAGCATCGATTAACAAAGTAAAACCTACCTCTTCATTAGCCATTGCTGCGTTGGAAAAGGCATGCAAAACAGACATTCTCTCTTGACTAGAAAGTGAAAGTCCTGTAGGATTGTGAGCAGGATCATTAAGCCACGACATAACCTTGCCTTGTGATTTTGCAAGTTCATCAAGACTTGATTTTAGTGATTCAAGGTCAAGTCCGGATGATTCATTCAATAGAGGATATGTAGCAATTCCAAGGCCACATCCTGCCAAAAATCCATCATATGGACCCCAATGCCTATTTCTCAACAGTACCTTACTACCTCTGTCAGCATAATTTGCTGCAGCCAAGTATAATGCTCCAGAGCCTCCTGGGGACGCTGTTGCAGTATGGCATACACCTATACTTTCTAATTCCTCACGAGCATCCCCTAAGGTAAGAGTAACTGCAAAGTCAAGAAATTCTGGTAAGCCTTTCAATGGAGCATAAGCAGCAATTTCTATCGGTGGCGAGTTGCGTACGAATTCATCAACTGTTTGATTTATTGCTAAACTACCATCATTTTCTAACAATGCTCCAATTGTACCATTTACTGCATCATTACCTTGTGCTACCGCTTCTTGATAGCGAGCCCAACAGGAAAATATCGTATCATTACCCTGTTTTGTTCTAGCGAAATCGTTTAGAAAACTGTTCGCTATGTCTTCGGCCATAGACATTCCAAACATATCATGTTCTTTGATTTGCCCATCATATTTTGCAATAGATTATGATAAATCATCCGTTTGATTGATGAATGATTGCTGTTTCGCTGTGTCTGCGCCAACGTAGCATAGCTGGTAGTGCTTCGGATTTGTAATCCGACGGTCGGGGGTTCGAGTCCCTCCGTTGGCTCCACAAAAACAGTTAACTGCATTGCTTTAATTAGTCACATGCGACCATTTCATTTGGCGTTTCCAGTCATTGATCTCGAAATTACTGAGCAATTTTATGTTAATATTCTTGATTGTAAGATAGGTAGAAGGACTCCAACCTCAATTAATTTTAATTTTCATGGTCACCAAATTGTAGCACATCTTGTCTCAAGTATGCCTGATTATACCGATGGTGGTAAAATTGATGGTAAACAAGTCCCACCATTTCATTTTGGTTTGGTAATGGAATGGAGGCAATGGCACGAATTTAAGAACCATTTAGAACAATTAAATGTTCAATTTCGTATTAAACCACACATAAGATATCCTGGAAAAATTGGTGAACAAGCAACACTGTTTATCGATGACCCTTCTGGAAATTCTCTAGAATTCAAATCCTTTAGTGATGATGAGCGGCTTTTTGCTACTGTTACAGGAAATGAAAATGAAGTTGGTGGAGGAAAAATAAATCAACAAAATAATCAATAGACAAAGTCTTGTGGGCAGGTTATGGTGGCTTCAGTACTCGATGGTAAAGCATGTGCTGCAGCAGTAGAGGAAGCATTGAAAGGACGTATTGAAAAGTGCTTAGATACTGGAATTGTGCCACATTTAGCAGTTGTTATCGTTGGGGATGACCCTGCAAGTCATGTTTATGTTGGAGCAAAAGTTCGTGCATGTCAAAGACTTGGAATCAAAAGTACCCACATTGAATTAGGGGGGTTAACAAGTGAAGATGAATTACGAACTATAATTGCTGAACTAAATAATGATAGCACTATTCATGGAATTTTAATTCAATCTCCACTCCCAATACATATGGATGAGGAAGCGTTGACAGATTTGATTGACCCATCAAAGGATGTTGACGGATTTCATCCAGTTAATCTTGGTCGATTGGTACAATCTCGAGAGGATTGCTTAATCCCATGTACGCCTAATGGAGTTATGCGTATGTTAGATTGGGCTGGTATTCAAACCAAAGGAAAAACAGCTTTGGTAATTGGTAGATCACGTAATGTTGGAATGCCTCAAGCGATTTTGTTGGCTTCACGTGGTGCTGATGCGACAGTTACTGTAGCTCATTCAAGAACTGAAAATATGGAACAACAATGCCGCCAAGCAGATATTGTAGTTGCAGCAGTAGGTAGACCAAATATGGTTAAGAAATCTTGGATAAAAGACGGCGCTGTAGTTGTTGATGTAGGTATAAATCGTGTTGATGATATCAACTCACCTCGAGGTTATATCTTAGTGGGGGATGTAGAAAAATCAGCTAATGAAGTAGCATCCTGGATAACCCCTGTACCAGGTGGAGTTGGTCCTATGACAGTAGCAATGCTGATGGAAAATACTGTCTCTGCTGCAGAAAAAACCATTTGATGGTAAGCCTCTTATCTTATTCTCTTCAGTGTCAAATTATGGAGCAACGAGCGCCAAGGCTGGCAAGTGCTGGTAAAATCTTAGGTTCGCTTGCAGTAGTTGCTTCAGCGGTTAACTTGAAACTAGATTTACTAGATTCTGCTGGTCTTTCTTTAGAGGAGTATCTTGGACTATCAACTGCAGTTGCTCTATTCATCATGGCTTATTTTGCTTCTAAGGAAAGAACAGTAGTAGAGTTAACAGATAATTTATCTTTGGAAGAGCAATTTGCAGCACTTGAAAGCATACCAACAAAATCTGGAACTGATGTTTCTTCAGTAGTACAACCTCAAAGTAGCCATACAAAAAACATCATTGATTCAATTATTGGTGCCAATAAGGAAATTGATGAATTAGAGGTAAGCAATGCAATTGGAGCCCTTAGTACAGGTGAATTTGGCCAAGCTGCTCAACAAATAGCCGAACAATTGCCTCCTCCACACAAAGAATCTGATGACGTGTTACAATCATCAACTCCAATAAATAATCAGTCTGATTTGGGAAGTAAAAGTAATGTTCCTTTGCCATCAAATCAAGTCACTGATAAACCAAACATTGCAGAAATGCCAGCATTACCTGAACTGGATACTAGCCCCTCTCTGCCAGATTTGACTGATTTGTTTGAAGATGAAACTCCTGATGATAAAAATGCAATCACCCCTGAAAAACAGCAGGATTTTATTGAAACACCTGATTTACCTGACCTTGATGATTTATTCTAATCATAAGTTCATTAGGGTCAACAAGTTGGCATAAATTGTGTGGACACAGCATTACGACCTGCATAGTCACTCAACAAATAGTGATGGTGAGCACAGTGTTGAATTTGTTGCACAGTTGATGAAGAATAATGATGTTAAATTTTGGTCGTTAACCGATCATGACACTATTGCTGGCTGGCCAAGTGCTGAATTACATGCAAAACAGTTAGGAATTACTTTCATACCAGGTGTTGAAATTACCTGTGAAAGAGGCATTGAACCTAATGCGGAGGAGCTTGCCCGTCATGGTCGAGAAAGAGCCTCAAAATCATGGCACTTGTTAGCCTACTTTCCCAACCTACTTCATGGAAGTGAGAAAGCCAAACTGTTTGCACAATGGCTCAAACCATTACAGAACAATAGAATTCCTCGAATGAAAAAAATGATTGCTAAACTTAACGAACTTAACATGCCTATCGATTTTAAAGAAGTAGCAAAAAAGGCTGGAGGTTCAATTGGACGACCTCATCTTGCAGAAGCAATGGTTGAGCAAGGATATGTTGAAACAAAAACTGAGGCTTTTGAGAAATGGATTGGAGATGGACTGCCTGCTCATGTTGCGCAACCTAAACCAAGTATTGATGAGGCTGTCAAAATGGTAAAACTATGCAATGGAGTGACATCGCTTGCTCATCCATTGTATTATGGCATACCACCACTTGAGTTAGGTGAATTTTGTCGAGAAATTGGTATTGATTCGATTGAAGCATTTCATCGCAGCCACAATGACGAGTATAGATTTGAATTATGGAATGTTTGCAGGGAACTAAAATTGAAAGTTAGTTGTGGCTCCGATTTCCATGGCCAAACTTACGGACAAAGTCCCGGAAATATGGCAACTCCAATCAATCAACTATGCGTTTGAAATATTGGTTAACCTGTCAATTATTATTGCCAACTCAAACAGAATAACCACCGGCATTGCAACTAAAAATAGCGATAATGGATCTGGAGGAGATAAGAATGCTCCTAAGACAAATGCGGTAAACCAAATGTGCTTGCGATACTGCATAATCTGTTGCCGTGTGGCAATGCCAAAACGCAACGTTAGAATGGTAACTACTGGTGCTTGGAAACCAACAATACATGCTAATGCAAGATTGACAATAAAGCCAACATATCCTGATAATCGCCATTCAGTAGTTAAACCAGCATTTTGTGCATCATCAGTTAGATATTGCAATATCATTGGTGTTAAAAAATTCCAAGAATAAACTAAACCAGCAATACCTAGAGTAACTATTGCCATAACAGTAGTGACAAATACCAAACTAAACCTTGGTGGCTTTAATTCCAATTCTGCTAATCTCTCTCTAATTGCTGCGTTTTTAGAACCCTTGCGAACTAGCTCAAGTATCAAATATACTGTGATAACGACTAATCCAAAACTAACCGCAATTTGAAACTGAAGTAGAATGAATTCGATTGGTGAAGTCACTATAATGTTGACATCTTCAGGCAAGCGAGTATCATCTATCAACCATGATACTAACGATTTAGTCATTGAGAATGCTGCTACTACACTAATAATGAATAAAAATGACAACAATTTGGCTTTATTTCTCAAAAATTGAGCGCTATCATTGATTATTTGTCCGCCAGGAGAATCAATCAGATTCTGAACAGAATCTTGCAGGCTCCTATCCTCAGACATGATACCCCCAGTAGTAGGTTAGTGATAATTGACACTATTCTTCTTCGAACCACAAATGTGATGGTGAGGAATCAAGAATTGAGAGCTTATTTGCTCTCAATCGCTGTAATCTATACAATACAAATGCAGTCATCCATAAAGATGGAATTGATAAAATAATCGCTCTAAACATTTTGTCATCATGATAATCATTAACGATACTTACCTCAAGCACATCACCAGAATTAGTACTTGGATTATGCATAACTATCAAATTGTATATCAAATAACTATCAGTTGTAATCTCTATTTGTTCGCCCGGTTGTATAACATAATGGTCTCCAACACTTACCATATAAGACCAATCAATTGAGCCGTTTTCCATAGTTTTAGCACTTTCTTCAACCGGAATGTAAACTATCTCAAGCACTAAATTAGAATCCAAATTCTTTATGGTTGAGTCAACTGTCTCACCATACTTTAATTCTTGAATTATTTCATAGGTTGAATCCTCAGGACCTAATCTAAAAGATACTCTATCATCTGAATTTTCAACTTGGACATTTACTGCCATAAGAATAAGCGTGAACATTACAAGGGCAATTATTCCCTCAACAATGGCATGCTTTCTAATCTTAAATTTGTCAAGTCCTTTGAAAAATGAACCATGATCATTTCGCAATCTAGGCTGTAGATGGTGAATAAATAAAGCTCCAAAACCACCAATTATCAAACCTAAAGGTATGTCAACAAACCAGTGTATACCAAGGTACAAAATTGAAAACATGAATAATATTGTATTAATTAAAACGAACATGAAATAATGATAATGACGCCAATCTTTCATCTTGCCACCATTTTCTTTGACATGTAGGTAATTCAACATTAATATTCCAAATGGAATTGCAACATGTAATGAAGGCACAGCATTATCAAGTGGATCATGTGTTGCATAGAACACTGTATATGCGCCATCATGATACAATAGTGCCTCCATTCCAGGTATCCACGAAGACGTTACTTCAACATTAAAGAATAGATAGTATGGAACTGCTAAAGCATAAATTAGTAAGTAATTTAATGCTACTTTATCAGTCATATCTCTATCACCAGTATAGGCAAAATATACTGTTGTAACATATATTAGAAACAAGTAAATGAACAAATAATGGAAATTAAGTACAGCAGTCAAGGTATCATTTAGAAAGAAGTCTTGAATGTGTTTGGTAAATTCTCCTTCAATAGCATAAATTAAATCAGTCCAATGACCAACTTCTGATTTAATTGGTTCATTAAGTAAGTCAGTAATTTGCTTCCACTTAATAATAATCAAATAACCCATTGCATGGAGATAATATCTCTTTTCGTGAAATTCCTTAGCCCATTGTGACAATGGAACCCTGTGTTCTTTTTGTGAAAGTGAAAAAAGCCAGCATACAACTGGAGTAAATAACACAACCAGTATCATCATGATTGTGTATGGACTCATAACCCGCTCGATACCTTTGCTAATATATCCTTTTTCACCACATAAGCAAATAATAATCGTTTTACTAAGAATTTTCAATCAAGCGACACATCATGTTTTCAATGATTTACTCTACCGACAATTGTGGCAGACTGGCAGCAACCACCAGAAAATTCCTTGATAAGTTTAGCCCACGGCATATCTAATTCTGATGGAATAGAATTGGATTTGCGATTTACTGCAGATAATGAATTGATTATTCATCATGATGCCAAAGTTTCAGTAAACAAGCAATTACTAGACAATCGCAATCCGTATGTTGAATCATGGGAACTAGATGAGTTACATGATTTTGGGTTTTGTTCATTTCGTCAAATGTTGGAACATAAGGATATTCTGAAAAATTGGCATGACGAAGGCAAAATGGTTTGCTTGGAACTAAAGCGACCGCATCCCAAATCCCCCAAAGGCGGGGGCTATTTTGATGGTGCTAAATTAACTCAAACTTTGTCTGAAATGATTTCTTCAGCATCTAAGTTAATTGATGAGTTTGAAATACCTAAATCAAATGTTGTGTTTTATGCATTTCATAACAAAATGCATAAGTCAGTAAAAATATCAAATTGTCAATACAATTGGGCTGAATTACTTCCCGTTGTTCCAAGAATTGGTTCAAGGCGCTTCAAACGAATGATGGCTTACCCGCAATACCTTGTCACACCATTTGGAAAACTGATTAACAAACATAAAACAAGAGGCGCATCTATGGTTCCTTGTGCAATCGAATATTTTCAACCATTCTATAATCGTCTACTAATTGGTAAAAGTGTAGGGCTAAGTGGTAGACGCTTGAACTATTTTCAAAAATGTCGTACTGGAATGCCAGTTTATGTTTGGCCTGCCAAAGAGAATTATGAATTCCGTTTGCTAAGTTCAGGAATAACCGGGCTAACTGATAATTTAGATCCGAATTTTACTTGGTATAACGATGGTAAACCAAGATGGAGATTTCCTGCTACACAACCATTGGATCAAATTCAATTAGAAAAATTGAACAATGCATCATTTGAGAGTCATAAAGAAATTTTAAGCGATTTAGAAAAAGAAGTTCCTAAGTGGTCTGAGTGTGATAAACAACGAAAATTAGAACTCACAAAAATGTGGCAAGACAAATGGAATTGGAAAAATGATAGTGCCAAAACAGAATTTAACTCAGAAAATTCGCCTCCATGGCAAGCGGTTAGATTAATCGGACATAGAGGTTCAGGAAAGACTCAAAGACCTGTAATGTAATCACTCAATATGCCTTAACTGCTGGCCTTCAGGGAAATATTTTGGACGATAAATTGGAACTCCTTTTCCTGAACGCATGTTTACTCTTTCATCAACAATTTGTGCACCAATTCCAGCAACTCTCGCCCACCCGAAAAAGGTTGTATAATAAGTCGGATCTTTAAGTCCAACATGATGTAACAAAGCGCCGCTAGCAATGTCTACGTTTGCATTAGGATTCCTAATTTTCTTGTTTTCAGACAAAACTCGAGGCGCAACTTTTCTAAGTGTCTTGATGATTTTAAAATTCTCATCTTCAGGACATATCTTTTCGCCCAACTCAAATTGTGCTGTTGCTCTTGGGTCTTCGACACTTAATACTGCGTGGCCAAAGCCAAACACTGGACGTCCTTCTGACAATTCATTTCGAACAAATCTTTCAACTTCAGCTTCATCACTAGAACCAACTTTCAAGACAAACTCCAAACATGATTGATTGGCTCTGCCATGTAGAGGTCCCGAAAGTGCATTCATTGCCCCAGCAATTGCCGAATAAACAGTTGCTTTACCTGAGGCAATTGATTTACCAGTAAATGTGGAAAGATTACCTCCACCGTGATCCATATGAAGAACAAGATATGTTGAGACAACTTTTGACATTTTTGCTTTGTCTACATTAGCCAAATCTAAAGTTTCAACAAATCTTTCAACTAATGATTTGCTAACATCATCAACTGGTATGTCTGATGTTCTTCCTTCTCTATAACGGAAAATCAAACCCATCAATCTAGGCATTCTTGCTACTAGATTAAGGGCATCATCCAGCCAGTTTTCTGTTGTATCACACATCCCAAGTGCGTGAATTCCAATCGATAACCAATCCATTGGATGTCCAGTCTTTGGCAGGGTTTTGAGGACTTCTTCCACTCCATTTGGCAAGGTTGCTCTTGATGACAAATCAGCCTTAAATTGAGCAGATTGCTCAAGATTTGGAAGTTCTTTATTGAATAACAAATAAATTATATCCTCAGGTGAGAAATCTACTAATTCTCTAATTGGATATCCACAGTAATGAACTCCTTCACTTGGAGTGACAAAGGAGGTTCTACAAGTTCCAACAGGAATTCCTCTTAGACCTGTATTCAAATGATTTTCAGTGACTTCACAAAGCACTTTTTCATTGGTCATGAACCCCACCTAAACACCCGAGTTATAACTATGGTATAAATGCGGCCTATTTATTAATCAAACAATTTGATTAGATAAGTCATTAGTTTGGCCACTTTCTAAATCCTTTTGTTGACTGTCTGTCAGCAAGAACATGAATTTTTATCGTATTGCCATCGATAATTATAGCGTCTTCCGCAGTTAATCCTGGGCATTCCTGTTTTGTTTGCTGCCAAGAGCGTTCAGTAGCAAGATTCTCGCCCCACCATGGATATGCAGCACATTGTTGGGGACGGTTGTGATAAATATTACACGTCTTTTCATCATTCAAATATATGCATATTCCATCAGATTCTCGGCTTTTCAAAATATATCTGCCATCCAAAGTGCGTTGACAATCTCTTTCAAGCCAATCTTCGACAGTCAAATCCATACTTGATGAAATTCTTTTGGCATCGTGAGTAGACAAATATACAATTCCTCCAGGCTCATCACAGCATTTGCCACAATTGGTTTGACAAGCAAATTTGACGCCACTCATCCACCATGGATGTCTCATTCTTCTTCCCCACTTAGAACATTTTCAACTGGAGTAATGGTTGAGGTTTGCAAGACACCTTCCGGATGAGGTTCTAAAACACCTTCAATCGGGGTAATCATTGATTCATCATCTATTAATTCATTTACCGACACTTGTGAACCATCAATATTCCATTCGTTTTGTGGAATATAACTTTCTAATCCATCTTCAATTTCATCTTCAACAAACTCGGGCAATTCATCCCGCTCAGAATCAATTGCTACCAATTCATGCTCCAATGCTCTTAATTCATCGGCAATTCCAATCAAGCCTTCTATTGAAGCATCTGAAGTCCTTTCTGCAAGATTCAGTAATTTAGATTTCAAGTTCATCAACTGATCTGTTTCTGCCGTAATCATATCATCTGAATTTGCAAACTTACTATCAATCCCCATATCCAAATCAGTCAGAATATCTGCAGCAATTGAATGGTCACGCTCAATAATCCGAGTCATTTTTGCCACAAGGTGTTTATCACGATCATCTACATCAATTACAGAAGGTGCTTCGGGAGTCAAATCTTGCAAAGTTGAATTGATATGATTTTGAACAAAATCCTTCTCTGAAGAATTAAATGAATCTATGTCAAATTCAGGTGGTTGGTAATCTTCAGACAACTCAGGAAGTTCAGTATTGAGTTCTATACCTCCTAATTGTTGGTCGCTATAGACAACATCAACTACTGAATTTATCAATCGAGTTGCAATATCTTCAACACTTTCACTTTGCATCTCAGTTGTACTTTCTTCTTCATCTGTTTGAATATCATTCATGACCTTGTATATATCAACAGAATCAATTAATTTAATTCCATTATTTGCTGCTGATTCCACTTTATCAAGACCATTCTTGGTACTTCTCCAACCAACCTCTCCATCGGTTACTATCAATGCTAATTGCTCGTCAGTCAAGATGAGATTCTTTTGCATTGCTAAATGACGCGCATATAGCATTAGACTTCCTGCACCAACACGATTTAGAATTGTCTTAACACCTGTTCTTAACAAATCCCATAGGTTAGATGCTGGCCACTCATCAGGCAAGCTATTTGAAGATACCACGACATGAACATTCATGTTTAATGCAGTATCAAGCATATTGCCTAGAGAATTGCTAATTTTGTCATCGTTTAATGATGCATCTATATCATCTATCAACAACATTGATGCGTTCGAAAAAACATCTGTCCAACTATTATGTTGAGACAATACTTGAGGTAATTCATCTCCACGAATAAAAAATATGCTCTTGTCATTTCGAACCATTACTGCTTGACCAATTGCATTCAAGAGATGTGATTTACCAGTTCCCGATTCGCCAATAATTATCAGAGGATTCAATGATTGATGTGTAAAATCAACTACTTGTTCAGCAAGTTGAGTAGCACGTTTATTTTCTGAAACTGTAGACCAATTTTTGAAAGTATTGTGAGATGAAAATTGTAGTTCTTTAGGCCAATCAATCATTACTGGCAAATGGGTTGAATGATGATGTATTATTGTCGAGGAATCATCATTTTGGTGATGAATTTTGGAGTCAATATCTCTTGCACCTCTAACCACACTACTCCATATTGGGGTGCCATCTGTTTCGAAGCCAAAAAATGAACTTTCAGCAAAATGAGCGTCACTAGAAATTTTACTTAGGGTTCGTTCACGAAGGTTCTTGATTCGCTCTGCGACCAAACTTGAAATGTCATCATTACCCTTGTTTAATTTGATTTTTGGCTGGTAATCATCTGAATTAGCGCCTAAAACACCATCTGCAATTAAATCAAATGTTGGCCTATTGTTTACTCCAACACGTGACAGTAATGATTTCCTTTTTTGTGGCATAACCGATTTCCCAGACAAACGAGCAAGTTTTGATTTAGGGATTTTACTACTTTTATTGGAATCTACATCATCATCCAATTGCGAAATGTTGGAAGATTGAACATGGTTTTGAGCG
>DUKP01000081.1:9246-24320 GCA_013329295.1 Candidatus Poseidoniaceae archaeon | reverse complement strand
TCTTCAACAACAATCTCTGCAATTCTTCTAACTGAACAAGTGTCATGACTGCCAAGGTTGTACAGATTTATTGATGAGTTTTGGTTGTTGTAAATATGCATAATAGCCTTGACACAATCTTTTACTTCCATGTATGATTTTTCTTGCAGACCATTTCCTAAAACTTCTAACCTTGAATTATCCCGTTTTAATTTGTGAATAAAATCAAAGATTACACCATGGGTCCCACGCTCTCCAATAATATTGGCAAACCTAAAGATCCATGCTTGAAAATCAAATGTTCCAACCCAACTGGTAATCAATCCCTCTGAACCTAATTTACTTGCTCCATACAGAGATATTGGTAAACATGGACCATGATTTTCTGGTGTAGGCATCGGAGCTTCTTCGCCGTAAACAACTGATGAAGAGGCAAATACAATTTTCTTAACACCGTTAATTCGCATAGATTCCAAGATATTGTAAGTAGCGATAGTACCCTGCTTAAGATCAGTATCAGTGATTTTTGTTCCAAGTCTTATATCTGGATTTGCTGCCATATGGAATACACAATCAATATTTTTTGTAGCCTGCATTACATCATCAAGAACGGTTAAGTCGCCATGGATAAATTCCACATTACCTGCTTCCATCTGGTGGGAAATCAAATTTAAATCTCCACTTGAAAGATTATCAATGATTTTTACATCATAACCTGCATCTACAAGTTCGTCAATTAGGTGTGAACCAATGAAACCTGCTCCACCAGTAACTAAGGCTCGCATAGCATTACGAAACATCACATCCGTATAAGACAAATGGTAGTAAAACTAACTCTAGTTTGATAAACTTAGAGGCTAATCATGAGTTTTGCTGCAAAAGCAGTGGAGTGTTAATATGGCAAAAAATAGCAAAACTGAAAAAAATATGGACGATGTAGAAAACAAAAGTAACCTTGTAGGTTATGTTAGAAGAAGTAATGCTGGTGGAGCAATCAAAGTTTCCATCAACAATGATGCTTTTTCTGAATGTGAAACATATGTCACCAGTGATGGACAAGAATACGTACCTCTTGTCATATCACTAAATGCACTAAATAAAGTGCTAATTGGTGAAAGAGTGGTCACAACCATCAGTCAAATAGTTGACTAAATTTAGTTGGTCAGACTAGATACAGATCGCACAATTCAAACTAATTTGAATTATATTTCCAGCAATTGCGCTTAATGTCGAAACTAATTTTAGGATTGGTCTCGATTTTTTTATAAAAAATCTATATTATATCAATACCCATAAATAGTCACAGTTTTGCCCGAAAATTGTGAAAGATGGGGATTCACAATCTGACGCCAGTCCAATTATAGTTGCTGGCATGCCGATGTATAATGAAGAAGAGACCATTGGTACAGTTGTTACAATGGCTCTCAAACATGTTGATGCAGTAATTTGTGTTGATGATGGTTCATCTGACTCTAGTGCTCGAATTGCTGAATCCTGTGGAGCAATAGTTGTCCGACACAGAGTAAATCGAGGTTATGGAGGTGCTCTAAAATCTCTATTTATCAAAGCAAGAGAAATAGGTGCTGATGCTTTAGTAGTTCTTGACAGCGATGGTCAACACGAGGCTAGCGATATTCCAAAATTACTTGAGCCAATTATCAATGGCAATGATGACTTTGTGATTGGATCAAGATTCATCGATGGTGGAGGGGGAACAGATATGCCTGCTTACAGAAGATTGGGCATTAAAGTAATAACTGCAGCAAGCAACCTCTCAAGAGATATCTCGATTAAAGATACTCAATCTGGATTTAGAGCATTCTCTAAAAGAGCATTAGAATTATTGAGATTTGATAGCGAAGGAATGGAGTTATCTCTTGAAATGTTAGAAGATGCTCATGAGAAGCAATTGAAAATAAGCGAAGTCCCTACATTGGTGAGATATGATGTCCCTAAGGGCTCTAACTTCACTGCAGTATCTCACGGATTCACTGTTTTATCTTGGGCCTTAATTTCTCTATCACACAAAAAACCAATATTAGTTCTTGGATTACCTGGATTAGGATTATTTGCTGCGGGTGCAGCGATGGGCCTTAATCTTGCACAGAATGTAACTGGTCAAATTGACAACTATATTGGCCCAGGATTATCAGCAGTTTGGATTGGTGTTTTGGGATTATCACTGATGGCAACAGGATTAGTTTTACAATCAGCTAGAGGTTTCTTAAGACACCTAATTGTTAGAGAGTTCGGTTTAGATTAATCATCTAAAAAGAAGATTATATCAAATCCTGTAACAGGATTATTCAAAGCCCTCTTTTTGATGCATTAACCATGAGCGAGGCGCCCGTTAATCGAGATAGTCCGCTCAAAGATGTAAAAGAAAAATTTCAGCATGTGAAAAAAATAGCAGCAAAGAAATCCATGCAGTCTTTGGATAACATGTATAGTAATGTGCTAACATCACCTGCAACTGTAGTAATTTTGTTGATAATTATTTCAGCATTTTTTGCTCAACAAGGTATGGACTTCCAATCGCAAATTGATGATGACGTAGAAATATTCCTCCCTGATGGTGCTCCCTCTACTGAATTATTGCTTGAAGTAAGAGAAGAATGGTCTACCGATATCACTGTTATTTACATAAGAACAGAGAACGCTTTCGATATGTCTAGTGATTCAAATATTACTGACAAAGATATTCTTGATGTAATCAGTTGGGTTGAAGGAGATGATTACAATGTTGGAGGAGATTCAATCAGCAGGGGCATTGATTATGATAAGAATGACAATGGCAGAAACGATGGCGTGCTTTGGATTATTTCACCTGCTCAAGTAATTAAAGAAATAAATTCAGCAGATGGAAGATTCAATAATTCACTATGTGAACATGGTATTGACACTAGAATACCAATAATTGACTTAGATTGTGAGTTATTACCCGGAGGTGGACAATATGTTATACCTGAACAGGAACGAATTGATACTATTATTGAACAGTCAAATGGTAGTTTTGAGCCACTGATTAAAGATACTAATGATGATGGTATTTGGGATACTACTGCAATTATTGTTGGTATGAATCAGAAATTTGATGAAATTGATGATTTCAATAACTTTGAAGAATTATTAGCTCACTTCGAAATGGTTGTAGAAAATCGTCCAAATTCTGACATTAGCGTAATGACTGTTACAGGTCTTACAAAGGTATTAGAAGATATTTCTGATGCAATTTATGAAGACTTATTGATGATTTTACCGTGGTCTATTTTGTTTACTGTTTTGATAATTACTGCACTTCACAGATCGCTAAAGGTAGTTGCAATCACTGGTACTCCTATCGTAATGGCGCTTGCATTTACTTTTGGTTCATCGGTTATTTTAGATATCACACTGACTCCAATGATAGTAGCAACCTTCCCGATATTAATTGGTTTAGGGGTAGATTATGCTTTACACATGGTAAACAGAATTGAAGAAGTTCGGCGGAAAGAATTACAAAAAATGCAAGATGAAAATGTTAGAAGGAAAAAACGTGGTGAAAAAGAAGTAAAGATTCCAGATTTATGGGATATGGATTTTTACAAAAAATGTGTTTTGGAGATGGCGAGTTCAACTGGAGTAGCTGTATTCATTTCCGCCATCACTACAGTAATTGGTTTCTCTGTGTTGATTGCTCCTCAAATTGTAACAGTAGCGCCAATACGCTCTGTTGGTGTAACATTAGTTCTAGGGATTGCCTCAACATTGGTACTTAGTATAATCTTAGTTCCAACTATTGCATGGATGTTAAGATACAACAAACGGACTAATCCCACAATGTGGAAAAATATTGGTAAATTACCAGTCAAAGGATTTTTGATAATCGTTCTAATTTTTGGCTCAATAACATTCTACGGCATAATAAATCTTGATTCGATGAATGAGCCAATTACGGGTTCATCTGAAGCACCTGATGGCATAGATTCGCTAAATTCTTTAGCTGAATATTCTGAATATTTCAGCGGTGGACAGACATCTTTATTCATTTTTAGTGCAGAAGACAGGCCAAATAACAACAATACTGATCGGATTAGGGATTTGCCGGTTTTGGATGTTATAGATGGCTTAGAGAAGCGAATTGGTGAAGTTGAGAGAACAAATACCACTAGCATTGTAACCTTCTTACGAGCAATTCCAGTAACAATTGGTTTGAATGACGACATTGCACTTTATCAAGGAAGTCTTTGGGATTTATTGCATGAACCTTGTTGGGAATCTAATGACCCAGTAGAATGTCATGCATGGTTACTACTAGATGCTAGCGGCGAAGGTGGTAGAGAACAATTAAGAAAAGACATGGTGAATATAGTGTTTGATACTTTGAGCAATGAAGTAAAATCAATGCTACTTAATGAAGAAGGAACCAAGGGAATCGTATATGTTACTCAACCATATATGAATTTAAATGCAGCATCTGTTCTAAGAGACGAAATTGATGCTATGTTAATTGAAGATACTGGTTTAGAAGGTACTAAATCTTCAAAATTGACTGGTGGACTTCCAGTTTCTCTTGACATAAATGAAGGAATTCATAGTTCTCAAAATCTAACAACCATAGTAACTATGATTATTCTAACAATCGTACTTTCTATAGTATTCAGGTCGCCTCGATTAGGAATCATTACTATGGTTCCTGTAGCAGTGGTAATTCTTTGGCAACCATTATTGATGAATAGCCCTGATGTAAATGTCAATATATTTACTGCAATGATTGGAACCATTGTCTTCGGGATAGGAGTAGATGATGCAATTCACGTAATGCATAGAATTCAAGAAGAAGGAGAAACACCTGTTGGAATTGCTAATTCGATTGAAGAAACTGGTCAGACTATCTTCGAAACTACCATTACTACTGTAAGCGGTATCGGTGCCGGTTTCTTAGTAACATTCCCAGGTTTAGAAAATTTCTTTATGATCATGTGTCTACTAATCATATTTGCATTCATAACAAGTACTTTCTTAATGCCGGCTGTAATTACTTCAGAAAAAGTAGTGAAATCGGCTATCAAGGGTGAGCCATACTGGGTAGATTACGGTGAGGGAATTGCTCTTGCATCAGCAATTTCAATGAAACCGATGGATGCTGTGTTAGAAGATTAGCGAGGGAGTAGGGAGTAAGCCCCTTTCTGTTACCTTTCGGCGACTGCATTCAACTTAGCATCCTACCTGTTCCTAGACGCGCTATCTCTCCGGAACTGCTTGGACTTGCTCCTGTGCGGTTGCTCGTTTCATCGACAATAAGGAAATCTCTGTCTTTCAACATCATCGTACTACCCCTATATCGTTCGTTTCTATTGCATTAACCAAACCATCTCTAATTTCTCTCTTCTGTGAGGCACATGCGCTGTGGAGAGGGGACTTTCCTCAGAGTCGAACTCTGTCAGCAGCCCTCCTACTCCCTCAAATCAATCCTTTTTGGTTTGTCATTTGAACTCTTCTACTATCACTGATATGGATTATCTCCAGGTGATGCAGGTGCTTGCTGATGAGCATATTGATGATTTTGTTGCGGTCTCATCTGTTGATTTGATGGCTGATAATTTTTATTTCCAGGTAGACGTTGATATTGGGGCGGTTTCGGTGTCCTAAGACCAAATATTAGAATACCCACTAATGAAACTACTAAGAGGAAAATTACTACTAATAATACCGGATTAATTTCTGATATTCCACCAAAGAAGCTATCGTCTTCTCCGTCTCCAACATAGAAAGTTTCAGTCTGAACTGTTGGCCCTCCAACTATTATGAATTCAACCCACATTGAACCATCTCTATCTGGCGTCCATCGATGATTAAATACCCCATTTCCTCCAGAATTAACCTTTACTTCTTGGGAGTGGATAATAGTCCTTGCTCCATTACTTTCAACTCTTTCAACTCTTAATTGAGCATCTCCGTCTGTTTTACCAACATTTTGTATAACCACTGACAAATCAACTGATTTCCCTACCTCTAATTGGCCACTGTAATAGATAGCTGGTTGTATAAGAGCATATTCAGGTAATTGTTGTTCTAATTGCCACACTGCAAATGGAGTATATACTTCATCAGATACGGAGCCAAAAGAATTTCCTGCCATATCACTGCCATTTATCCAAATTCTTAGTTCTAATTCTTCAGTACGTATAACTTCAGGAACAGCAGTATCTAAATCTATACCAAAAGTTCCTATGATAGATTCGCCAAATGGCATTCCACCTAATATAGAGATTTTACCTGATCCATTGGCAATACTTGATGAGGCAAAGCCAAATCCTGATGGATGAACTTCCCATTTTAAATTCATAGTGTCTTGATCTAAGAAATTGTCTTCTGATAAAGTCATAACTATTTCTAATGATTCCCATTCAACTTCTTCTATAATTTGAGCCGGCAAAGGATAATTAATGCTAGTGATTGAAGGCGCCTCATCATCAACAATAAACCACAATAATGGAGAATTAGGATCTACAATAGTAGCACCATTAGGTGCATTCTTTAGTGATATATCTAAGGCATAATTACCTGGTGTTGCGGGCGAAATAATATAACCACTGAACTGACCTTGTTGATAATCTACCTGTGCTTGATTGAGACCCAAAGTGAATAATAATTGCAAATCTTGCATTACATGCCTATTGGTTTTCACCCAATTCAATGAACCTGATATCAAAATGTCATCTCTAGCCTTAATCCATGAACCTGTATTCGAGTCATTATTTCCTGAAGTAATATAACTCAAGTCTTCTTGACTAATCTCCATCTCACCAGAATATCGCCAATTTAACTCTGATAATTCGATTGTTGTAGATTGACGGTTGAGGTCAGTCAAGCGAATTAGTGGTGTTCTAACAATACTATCATCTGGGTCGAATCCCCATTTTAATTGGAAATTGATTTCAAAATTTCCAGAATTAGTAAATAATCCTGATTCACTATCACCTATCATTTTACAATTTGAGATTTGGATGTATAATGTTGAACTTGAGCAAACTCCTGTTTGTCTATTCCACAAAATTGACGAAGAGTCAGGTTGATTTATCGATAAATCCAATTCGATATCAGTTATATCTGTAACACCATTTTTGTCCCATACAGGGATTGAGAGTGTAATGTCTTCACCTGGGTGCAACCAAGGAAGATATCCATAATCCCATGAAATATCTGAATAACCTAACTGTGGTGAACCATCACTACTGATTAATAAATTAAAAAGTGGCGATGAGATATTACCTGAGTCTACTAACATATTACCTGCAGAATCTGCAACTTCTAACCAACCTCTAACATAGCCGCCATCTGGTGCGCTTGAGGAATCTAAATCATAGGAATAAATTCCTTCCAAATTGGTAAGAACACTTGGATATTCAAGCTCATGCCTCACCACTTCAGAAATATCAATTTGACCATTTTGATTAAAATCATGTTCCCAAGAATGCCACAAAATAATTTCAGCTTGAGTTGGTAAAATCGGGCGGTCTGTAATAGTAAACTCAAGAATATTAGAAGGACTTGATTGGAAATGATCAAACTCATCTATATTCATAGAAAGTAATTGGGGATTAACCGCATCATAACCAAATTCGATCACATTAGGAACTTCATATGTTACTGATTGGCCTCGCAAAGGTTGTATGTCTATCTCTAATTCAACCGAATCCCCAAAAGTAGGAATTACCCATGGTATGGAAACAATTCCTTCGTTAATTATTGATGAGGCGCCATATTCATTGCCATTGACCAATAGTCGTACTAAGGCATGTCCTGTCCTAGGAGCAGTGCCTTCATTTCCTTCAAATCCTAATTGTGCTTGAACGATAACTGGTTCTCCTCTTTGATTTTGTAGATAAGGGAATTCATTATCAGAAGAAACTCCATTTCCACCGACAATTGCCCAATGTTTGAGTGCTACATCATTTTCTACACCTTGTGAATTACCAAGCCCAAAGGATTTGCTAACCGATAACATTGGTCCAGTTGTTGAAACCATGTTTACAGACGCTAACAAAAATTCTTCATCATCCCACTCGACTGGGAACTTGAATCTATGATGGAATTCTAAAATTGAATTTGTTTCTGACATTTGAATTATACCATTTGCTCCCAAATCAGACCAAATTAGTTGTACACCACTCTGTATACAATTGCTAACTCCATTACCTACTATTGGTAATGCTAACGTACTGCATCGTATCTGAGCAATATTATCTTTCCCTACCAAATTAAAGTCTAACAACCATGAACCTGATTTGACAAAGGCTTCAGGATTGGATACGCCAATACTTGAAAAATCGAATGTACTAGTGACATCAATCCAATTCATTGACGGAGTAAAGGTGTCTGTAACATTGCTTACTTCCATTGTTAATGGATTAATTGATGGTGCAGTTGAAATTGAATTAACTGTCATTCTAATCGCACCAGTACTCTTCATTCTTACAGGCAATGAAACTTCTCTATATCCGTTGACCAAATTCGAATTTGGAAGTATGCTGTTAAGACCTATAATCAATCCATCAGTACCGATGAAGTCAAGATTCATCACGCTATCATATGTAGCCATTAATCCTCCTAAGTGGATTGTTGATGTAGTTGAAGATGAGCCAATTTTGATTACTATTTTTGTAAACTCTAGACCATTTAAATTAATATCTGATACGGATTGTGAAACTGCATTGTTGATACTGGTTATTTGAGAAGGGGTTAATCTAACAGTATTTATCTCAGAAAAATCATTTATTGAACTCGTTAGTATATCTTGATTATTATATGAAATTGTTAGATATGGGTTGACAAAGTTAGAATTAGGACTAGAGACTGAAAATTCAAAGTCATCAATTCCTTGTCTAGGAACGTATAATGAAAATTCTGCTGGTGATGATGGATTGCTTTGAGAAGAAGACCAAAGTGAATCATCAGCTAATCGATCTTGAATACCAAGACGACCAATACCTATTCTGTCCATAGTCCAGTCACCAATTCCATCAAGTCCAAGATCAATTTCTAAACCATCGACAACACTTGTCCTAATCATCTCTACAGACATTTGATCAAAGACCCAATTCCCACCGGTGCTTAATACTCTAAACATTATGCTGAACTGTGGCTCATTCATTGACTGCAAATTATCATTAAGCAAAACATTCCATGATTGTCCTGAATCAAGTGAATATTCGAGTCTTCCCGAACCATTGAGATAAGAATTTGATTTTACACCAACAAAACCGCTTCTAATAAAAAATTCTGGACTTTCAAGGGTACCTGTTCCAGAAACTGAACCAGAATTCCAACTGGAACCACTCATCAACCAACCGCTGCTTGTAGGATTGGAATCAAAATCTTCCTCGATTAATCCATCAAAATGAATTCCATGAATAATCGGTAGAGAACCTGTAGTTGTGGCCATATCGATTTGCATTTTGACTAATGGATATGTCTCCCAATCAATTATACCAAAATCCATTGTTGTATCTGTTAATCCAACAAATCCAGGAATCAAAGTATCTGTAGAAGCATCTAGTAGTCGCCATTCAAAATCAGCATCTGGAGGGATATAAGCATCCATGTACATCAAACCGAATGACCTAGGTTCGCCTTGCCCTGAAAATTGTGGGCCGAAAGCGGGAGAAATCCAAGTTCCTTGGCCATTACCGGCTCCACCAGTTGGCGTGATTATTATATCATCAATCCATGCGGTATCTTGACCTGAATTTACACTACCATCTTTAGTATATTTCCAAGTTAAGGATTGAGCAGTTGCAGGTATAGTAAAACTATGAGTCCCACTTGTTATTCCTGCCCATCGCTGACTGAAACCACTTGATCTACTACAAGCAGTATTATCTATACAAAATATTAGATAATCAAATCCACTTTCAGAAGATACTTGGTATTGAAAGGTTCCAGAACCAGCTGGAATTGCTGAAACGTCAAGTGTCAAAGAAGTTTCTTGATTACTACTTATAGTACCTGCTTTGGCAGTTTGGCTACCTGAAATAACTGTGGATGATTGTACATTCCAATTACTAGTGCCGCCAAGTCTCCATTCTGGACCAAAAGAACCTGATTCAAAATCCCATGACCATTCTTGAGGCAACAAAGATAGAGATGAAGTGTTGACATTTACGCCTTCATAGTAATTAGAACTAGAAAAATCAACACTTTCAGTTAAAGAAAAACTTGTGGATGTTGCTAAATCAGCACCTTCGATATCGAGATTCATTGACTGAACAACTTGACCATCAGGGACTGAAATCATGACCTTTTCGACTGCACCATCTGGATAAGAACCGATTGCAATTTTTTCTTCTTGACCTAACACTTTAGAGGAAGTTGATTCTTTGTCATCAAAAACATTAGAGTCATTTGAAAAGTAATAAGATTGGGTTGAAATAGAAAACAATACCAACATGAATACTGCAATAGCCTGACGGCCAATCCTTCCCCCCATGGACAAGACATTCTATCTAAGGTCAAAACCTTTCGCCATAAACTCATGATACGTAATCATCACAATACTCAATAGCCGCATAACTTACCAACAATCATGGACAGAGTAGAGTTGTTAAAACAGCAAGCTGGAATTGAAGCCTGCAAGTATGTCACTAATGGCATGAAAGTAGGTTTAGGGACAGGCTCTACTGTTAAGTATACAGTAATTGAATTAGGCAGAAGAATCGCTGAAGAAGGTTTAGAAATTGTCGGTGTACCTACATCGTTAGCAACTGAAAAACTAGCAACTAAGGTTGGTATTACACTAGTTGAACTTTCTGATTGCGACAACTTAGACATAGTCATTGATGGTGCAGATGAGTTTGATTCTGAATTTAATTTAATCAAAGGCGGTGGAGCTGCTTTGCTAAGAGAAAAGATTGTTGCTCAAGAATCTCTTTCAATGGTAGTAGTGGCTGATGAAAGGAAAATGGTTGAAACTTTAGGAGCATTTCCACTTCCAATTGAAATCACACCTTTTTCCCATCAAGCAACAATACGCCAATTAACAAAATTGCTAGATTGTCGAGTCAACTGTCGAATGGCGGGAGATAATCCGGTGGTAACAGATAACGGCAACTACATCGCAGATGCTCATTGCGGACCAAAAATCACTGACCCAGTAAATCTTGAGATTGAAATTCTAAAAATTGCCGGCGTTGTACAAGTGGGATTATTCAATAACATGTGTGATGTCGTGGTATTAGCCAAAGATTCGGGAGTTGAAATCAAAAATAATCCTAACGGACGAATACCAAATTAGCAATCAAGAAATCAATGATTAAATACGAAGTGTGGCAGGAAAGGTTGGGCCTGTAGCTTAGTCAGGTAGAGCGACGGACTCTTAATCCGTCGGTCGCGGGTTCGAACCCCGTCAGGCCCGCTAATCCGCAACTGCAATAACTGATTCAAAGTTAATCCAGCCAAAATTATGTGAATCATCGCTAGCGGTTGGATCAGGATTATCTCCTTCAACAAATAATTTCCTGTCCTGAATTTGTTTTACCCGCTTAGCAGCAATAATAGAATTGTTAAACGGATGGGTAAAAATTACCACTTGATTTAGAAAAATTGTTTGACCATTATATGGAGAGCAAATAATCTCTTGACCATCTTTTAATGATGGCCACATACTATCGCCACGAATGGTGACTTGCATTTTTTCCATGCAATCAGCTTGCTCTAATCCAAGGAACTTCTCTTCCCTTAACTGCCCAAAACATATTGTGGATTTCTTCTACTGCATCCATCAATTCTTGGGCATGTTGGGCTGAGACCTCGACTTTACAGGCACTACAAAGTTTAGCAGCCTTCCAAAAGGTATCATGCAAATTTGGATTCGATTCAAGATGAATTGGTTTAAAGAAATCTGTCCAAAGTACAAGGAGTTCTTCCTTGCACTTGTGTGCTTCTTCTTCCTTAATCGTTGCATATCGGCTCATAGTATTAATGTAGGCTGCTGAGCCACAATCAGCTGAGTGATTTTCAGCCAAAGTCAACATTTTCTTTGTCATTGATTGTACTGCCTCAGCAGCAACTCTTGCGCTCGCAGGGTCGTATACTCCACAGGGTCCATCACAATGTGCACTTGCTTCTATCTTGTTCATAATCTGTACGAAAAGGCTACGACTTATGAATATGTGGTATTATTTTACCACAATTTTTGTTCCAGCTTCCCCTCTAAGAGATTTCAACGCATCTCCAGGTTGACAAAGTATTGCTGTAAGTGATGGGTTGTGTAATGAAGCTTCCATTAGACTCCCTACTTTTGGCCCCATCGATCCATCTGGAAATTCCCCTTGAGCCATGAGTGTTTCACATTCATCCAAGGTCAATTTTCTGTGAGATTGTTCATTTTCAGTACCAAATCCTGTTTTTACTGAATCTACAGCAGTAGAAATAATCAATGCATCAGCGTTAAGTTTGATTGCAATCAGTGCAGATAATCGATCCTTATCGATAACTGCTGGAACACCCACATAATGCCTATCCTTCTTGATTACAGGGATTCCTCCACCTCCTCCACAAATAACCACAGCTCTCAACTCAACTAATTTTCTGATGACTTCAATATCTAACACGCTCATTGGCATTGGACTTGCTACAACTCTTCTAGGACCATTTACTGTCTCAGCAATATCCCAATCTGCAGTCATAACCACCTTATCACTCAATATTGGTCCAACTGGTTTTGTAGGCAATTCAAATCCTGAATCGTTTGCATCAACTTCTACCCTCGTAATCACACATGCTGTTCTTTCAGGACGTCTTCTCTTTAGTAGAATTGAGTCTAAATTAAGTGCTAATGAATGCCCAATCATACCTTGAGTTGCTGAAACCCACTCATCCATTGTATGACTAAAATCACCATCTAACTGCATCAAATGCCCCACTTGTGGACCATTGCCATGAGTTAAAATTACCCCCCATCCCGACTCTAGTAAATCTACGACATCACTCATTACTTTAGCCAATATTTCAGATGATTGGTCAGAATCTGTCGGTATTGGATTTTGAAGAGCATTCCCTCCAATCGCATACACTACAATCTTGTGCATTAGTGGAGTAACTAAAGTGATAAGTTTGAGGTTTTCCGTATTCTGTTCGAATAATACATAGATTTTGGAGGTCTTATTTTGAAGCGAGATTTCAATTATGGGCGCTTCTACGGTTAATTGGTGACGATATGAAGACAATTTGGATTTCTGATGTCTTAAATGGCAAATATGATGGCCAAAAAGTGGAATTAAAAGGTTGGGTAAAGCGTTCTCGAGGCTCAAATAAAATTCGATTTGTTGTCCTTAGAGATTCTACTGGCTCTATTCAATGCGTAGCAAAGAGAGATACCATTGGAGATGATTGCTTTGAAAGTATCAAGTCTGCATTGATTGAATCTTCATTAATTATTCACGGGACTGCAAATCCTGATGAAAGAGCTGATGGTGGTTACGAGATTATTGTCGATAATGTCGAGATTATTGGGCCCGTAAATCCAGAAACTCCATTTCCAATTACCGAGTCTGCTATGACTGCTGCTGATGGTGGGGAAACAGAATTCCTGTTAGATAACCGTCACCTTTACTTGAGAACATCAAGAATGACTACAATGCTAAAATTACGTAGTACTGTATTTGGTGCTATTCATTCGTATTTCCGTGATCAAGATTTCATTGAGTATCAAGCTCCAAATTTTGTCGCTGGAGCAGTAGAAGGTGGCTCAACATTGTTTGAAGTTCCATACTTTGGTCGTAAAGCATACCTAACGCAATCTTGGCAACTCTATGCTGAAGCCGCAATGCCAGCATTGGAACGACTGTATACCATTGCACCATCATTCAGAGCTGAGAAATCGAGAACAAGACGTCACCTTACTGAATTCTGGCATGCTGAAATGGAAGTAGCATGGGCTGACAATCAAGAAATTATGAATTACGGAGAAGGAGTTGTACGAAAAATTGCTGCAACTTTACTTGAAGAAAGAAGTACTGAGTTAGAATCTCTTGGCCGAGATTTGGATGTTATTGCTCGATATGCTGATTCAAAATACCCGCGCATTAGATATGATGAGGCAGTAGAAACTCTACAAGGACTTGGCGTTGAAATTGAGTGGGGACAAGACTTAGACTACTCAAAAGAAAAAATACTTACTCAAGATTTTGAAGTGCCACATTTCTTAACTCACTATCCAAAGATTGCCAAACCATTCTATCATAGAGTAGACCCGGATGATGAAAAGTATGTTCTATGTCACGATTTACTTGCACCTGAAGGTTATGGGGAAATTATTGGTGGTGGCGAAAGAACTTGGTCCGAGCAAGAAATTCTCGCTAGAATTGATGAAGAAGGCACCCCAAGAGAGCCATATCAATTCTATATTGATACTCGTACATACGGAGGTGTACCTCACGGTGGATTCGGTCTTGGAGTAGACAGGGTTTGCTCATGGCTTAGTGGTGCCGAGCACATCCGTGAAGTAATTCCATTCCCAAGAGATTCAAGAAGAGTAACTCCTTGAGTGGTAACATGGCTGACATCATTGCTTTGGGATGTGGCTTGGTAGGTAATTTTGTTGTCACCAAATTGACACAACTTGGACTCAATGTCCATGTTGTTGATTTAACTGTTCCACAAGATGTGAAATCCAACCCTTCAGTTACTTATCAAGAAGGCGACATATTTCAACTTCTAAATGAAATGCCAAATTCAAGTATTGTTCTAAACTTACTTCCTGGAAGTATCGGGGAAAGAATAAGGCCATTACTAATTTCCATGAATAAAGACATAATTGATCTTGCCTTTACTGAAACTGAGCCAACAATTCACAACCAACTTGCCATAGAGCATGAGTCAACTTTAATTTGGGATGTTGGTATTGCTCCTGGTTTATCAAATATGATAATTAGAAAAGAGTATGAAAGAGATAGTAACATTACAGATATTAGCATAAAGGTGGGAGGAAACCCCTCATCCCCCGATGAAAACTGGTCTTATATGGCTCCATTCTCGCCTTCTGATGTTATTGAAGAATATACTAGACCTGCGAGAATAATTGCCGACTCTAAAATTGAAAGTGTCGATGCCTT
>DUKP01000081.1:5400-8906 GCA_013329295.1 Candidatus Poseidoniaceae archaeon | reverse complement strand
ACTGACCTACATCAGATAAATGTAACAGGTTTTGGCACCATGGAAGCTTTTCTAACTGACGGTTTGCGAAGTTTGCTCAACTCAAAAATGTCACCAAATATGAGGGAGTATACAGTTAGGTGGCCAGGGCACATTCAAAAGTGGCAGGCTGAGAAAGATATCTTATCAAATGAAGAATTAATCGATGCTTGGAAGTTCGACATAAATAATCAAGAATTCACTTGGATGGAAATCAAATTTTGTTATGATAATTATAGCATAGTTTGGGAAATTTCTGATAATGGTAAAGATGGATTTAGTTCAATGGCAAGAACTACAGGTTTGGTGACTATTGCTTGTGCAATGGATTTATTCAATAGTTCTAAACTAAATCAAAACACCTACAAATCAGGAGTTTTTGCTCCAGAAGATTTGCCGCTAGAATCTATAGAACATGTTATTGAGTTCATTAAATCTGAAGGAGTTGCAATTAAGCGTGACCTTATAGAAGAGGTTCGCCACACATTGGACACTCCATTCCAGGAATGAATTCGCCCAATGTAAATCCACAACTCAAGCAGATCGATGAGATGAAGGTATAATCATCAGTCATGAATATTGATTATACCGGTACTAATAAAATCATTCGCTAAATTTATTTTGAATTTCTTCCAAAACTAATTGCAAATCTTTTTCTTCAATTACAGTATTACAATACTGTTTTGGTCTTTCATCCCATGGATTAAAGCAAATCGCTAGACCGGATTCTTGAAACATTCCAATATCACCTGCTGAATCGCCTACTGATGCTGTGTATTCTTTGGAAATATTGTACCTCCTTTGAAGCATTTTTACAATTGCACCCTTGCCATTCATTTGTACTTGATATCTACCGAAATCATCCAATTCATATTCACCATTAAAAGTAATTTTACCCCTTAGCCAGCCATTAGTGAAAATTGACAACTGTGAATCAAAACCATTACCAAATCTCTGAGCAGTAAATCGATCTATTCCACCCCATCTTCTAGACCAAGGTTTGTCTGATGGAAACTGTGCTGCTATGTCTCTTGCAGTTTGTTGTAGACCTCCTGAAATAATTGCAACTTTAGCACCATCATTCAACAGTTCAGAAATTAGAAGTTGCCAATTCTTCATCATTGGCATCCCCTCCATCAATGACCTAAGTTCAGCATCAGTAATTTTTCTATCTTTGATACTGTTTTTAATCAAAGCAATATCTAATTTTATCCAATCCCATTCATTAAGTAAGCCCTGATTATACAACTCAAATGATTCATCATTAGAGATACCTAATTTATCATAAACATATTGCCATGTTGACAGATGGTCAACCAAAACACGATCCATATCTAAGCAAACTAAATAACGAAAATTGGACATTGTTCAATCACCTCTAAGCTGATTTATCATCATATTTATTCCAACCATACTGCGATTGTATCTGTTCAACTTGCTTACCCATAATGTACAGAATAAGTGCGACCATCATAGCGAATAATCCAATCAAAGTCATTGCGATTGTGGCTAAAGTTACTCCGATAGAAACTGAATTCAATTCATTAAATGTATCAACTACGTTACCAGACAATCTGTAACCCAAGAAAAACAAAACAATACCCGGTATGCCAAATAAGAATAGTGGGTGCTTTGTTTCTAACATCCAATAGAATAATTGTGCAAATCTTGAAGCAGTTGCTAATGATTCCCTTTGAGGGATTTGGATTTTGTCAGAGGATTCAATTACTCTTACTCTTAATTCATTGGAAAAATTATTTGTGCTTGTCATAGAATTGGCCTTAGCAAGTTCTTCTAGTCCGCGGTGTGACAAAAACAAATGATCGATTTTTAAAGAATCTATTACTAACTCTTCAGCTATTATGTCTTGATTTGCTTCAACATTGTTGAAAGATATGTAAATATCCCATCCCTCTCTAGAACGATTAACTACCACAGGTAATTCCTTCAATTTCCATTCATCCGTGATATAAATTACAAGATTAGAAAAATTATCATTACAATTTGATTCACAAAGAAACTTGGCTAATCTCGGTGCAGTGATTTCATTATCGGGATAGTTTAGAATTTTACAACCAAATTCACTTGCTAATTCCATAGTTCTATCATTTGAGCCCGCATCAACAAACATGACTTCTTCAGCAATCTCATTTGCCCTAACTAATAGTGAAATAATCCGCAATTCTAAATCTCTACCGACATAGATTAACCTGAGATTCTTACTAGTCACAATGTGTTGTAAATTCAATTGAACTTATAATCTGCGTTTGATAACTACCATAATCATGCAATTTTAATCTAAATTTGCTTTACCGATAAGTTATGTTCATCAGCCTCGAGGACTTGGAAGATATATGCGTAATGAATGGCATGTTGGCGTTGTCATTCCAGCAAAGAATGAACAAGATTTCATAGAAGATGTAATCAATTCAATTCCAGATTTTGTTGACAAAATAGTTGTAATAAACGATGGGTCAAATGATGAAACTCAAGCGATTGTTGAGAACAATATCTCAACAAATAACAAGATTACATTAGTTAACCTAACTGGAAAAGGTGTTGGATTTGCCATAGATACTGGACATAAAGAGATGCTTAAATTATTGGAAAAACCATTCGTTAGCGTGGTTATGGCAGGGGATGGTCAAATGGATCCAGAAGATTTACCCAGTCTCATTGAACCGATTATCAATAATCAATCTGATTACGTAAAAGGAAATAGATTCCATCACAAAGATGGCGTTACAGAAATGCCTACATTGCGAAAATTAGCAAGTATATTGTTAGGATTCCTTACCACATTAGCTGCTGGAAGACATTTCACTGATCCTCAATGCGGTTATACTGCTACAAGTCATAATGTGCTTGAAGAATGGAATTGGTCAAAGTCATGGAAAAATTATGGATATCCTAATTATTGGTTAATCGAATTATCTAGGAAATCACTTCGAGTTAAAGAAATACCAGTAAAATGTATTTATGGTAATGAGAAATCGGGACTAAAGATGTTTTCATTTTTTATTAGTGTTGGATTAATGATGCTAATTATGCATCACAAAAGATGTTTTTCAATGCTTTTCAGTAAATCTGTAGCTCCACATACGATTTTGTCATTTACTGCTTATGCAATTGGTTGGATAGCAATACTTCCTGAAATTAGTACTGATTTGGAAAGAGAGTTAACAAATAGTTTCTTTTCAAAAATAGTGTTAGCGTTATTTTGTTGGATATGCGCTCATATTTTTGATAGATTAGCAGTAAAATCGAGAACGGAGTTGAGAATAAATGCGCAGACATGACAAGAGAAATAATCCTAGAAAAGCACATGTTAGACATATTTTAGTGCCAGATAAACCATCTGCAAGAGGAATAATTGAAGAGATATCTAAAGCTAAAAATCCATTGAAAGTTTTCAAAAAGTCCGCAAAGAAATTTTCAACCTGTCCAAGCGGTTCCAAAAAAGGTGATTTAGGCGAATTTGTTGAAGG
>DUKP01000081.1:0-5069 GCA_013329295.1 Candidatus Poseidoniaceae archaeon | reverse complement strand
CAAATGGTAAAACAATTCGAGGATGCTGTTTGGCAAACTGATATTGATGAAGTACCAAGTAAATTTGTTAAAACTCAATTTGGTTATCACATTATATGGGTACACTCAAAGACTGAGTAATGTAAAATGGTGGGCGTACCAAGATTTGAACTTGGGTCCAAGCGTCCCAAACGCCCGAGTATAGGCCAAACTAACCCATACGCCCGTTGTGTTTGGCCACGACTTCCCTATTATCAACTTCACTCAAGAAATTGCCAAACTCCTTCACCTGCTCTAAGTATAATTCCTTGTGCCTCAGCCATTTCCAAAAATGCCACAACATCCTCATTAAAACCTCTTTCAGCAAAATTTGCTTTTACTATATCTAACGTTAATTTTCCCTCACTATCTGCGGATTTTCGCAATATATTGAGTCCTTTTGTTGAGGAAAAATTCGAACTAGTGTCAATTAATTGTTCATCTTTTTTGAGTTGTTTTTCTAATGATTCCCTTAACTCCGGAGGTGTATTGGCGATGATGACTTTCATCCGTAGATCCGTTGGATTATCCGCACTATCAATTACTAACGTTGCTTTATTGGTCCTTTGACCACAATGTGGGCAATTATGTCCTAATGATTTTCTACCATGGCACATTTTGCATGCAGAACACTTGAATACTTTCCATGGCTCTGGCATGATTGTAAATCATGTCGAAGGTTCTTTTATTTGTCGTCACAATGAGAAATCAGTATTACTTCCACCGCCGCGCCGGCTACCCGGCCTTAATGCAGGAGCTGCTGGTGCTTTAACATCAACACGCTTTTGTTGCTTTTCTTCAGGAACTGATAAACCACCTCTAATTGGTCCGGTTGATTGCCTTCCACCCATAGATAACGAGTTTGGCATTATCAAAGCAGCCATAGCCACGCCATGGTGGTCTGCACCAGCAGTTACTTCATCAACTGCAACATCAAAACTGACTACTTCCAAATCTCTAGTTGCTAACCTTCTCTGTAAATTTCTTCGAAGCATTAATGAGGTTTCTTCATAATCTAAATCAGTACTAATAGTCGCAACAATTGCACATTCATCTCCTTCTGGAGTTACGCAAGATGCCCATGCAACACCTGCACAAGCACTTGATCCATTGAAAGCATAAGAAGTAGCCATATGACATTCAACTAGAGTGCCCATAGGCAGTGCCCTAGGGGGTGTAGCCTCAAAATTCAATGGTAGCATTGCCCCTTTTGCTTCAATAAGACGGGTGTCTCCTAAGCCTAATTCCACAAGCCCTTGATCATAAGCATCCTCTGAATTTTCACCCCAAGGTGCTACTGCAGTCATCAACCATCCGTGACAAGATCTGGGTACTCTACCGGGCTTCATATTGATGGACAGTCACAAGAGGTTCTTGAATGAAATGGTTATCGCAGTATGTGGCTCGGAGTTATAAATTCTTGATTTATATTTATGCTTCTACTTTGGTTTTAGTTGGACTATCCATAGCTGAAGATGGCTCCAGTGTGTCTTTTTCAACAATATTTTTCACTTTTATATTGTTAGTTATATTGACAATGTTTTGGAACTTGTTTGAGTCGAATACCCAAAAACAAACAACAAACAATGCAAATCCAGGAGTTATATCGCAAAACAATATTTTGGAACAAGGAAATAATATTTGTTATGATTCAAATGAAAGCATACCTAATCCATTGGATTCAGATATAGAAATCCCATTGATGTAATCAAAGTAATCTAATTGTTTCAAGATTTTTTGGTGCGTAAGTCCTACATTTGTAACGTTCTCTTAAAGCATGACCAAGTTCATTGCATTTGTGATAATCTCCATGATGACAAATAATATTTCTAGGCTTTGGATGAAGCTGTTCAACAAACTCTAGCAATTGTCTTCTATCTGAATGACCAGAAAATCCGTCAATAGTCGCCATTTCACAACCTACTTTGATAATTTCAGTTTGTCCGTTGATAATCATCGGAACCTCACTGAAGCCTTTTTGCAATCTTCTACCAAGTGTCCCCTCTGCTTGATAACCAACAAAACATAATGAATTACGCTCACTATGTGCCCAATTCTTGAAATATTCCACAACAGGTCCTGCATTCATCATTCCAGAAGTCGCTAATACAATACATGGAGATGAATCCATTAATATTCTCTCGCGCAAATCACGACCCTTCACGGGACGGAACCATTCATTGCTAAATGGATTCCCTCCATCGTCTTTAAGCAATGATTTACGAAGACTATTAGTTAGATAATTTGGATGAGCAGCATGAATTGCAGTTGCTTCTTCAATCATGCCATCTAACCAAACAGGCACAGGTTTAACATTTCCAGACCTAAACAATTCATCAATTGCAATCATGACCTCTTGACTCCTACCAACGGCAAAAACCGGGAATATCATTTTTCCACCTCTACTGATGGTTCTTGAAACGATGTCAACTAATTCTTGATTAGCTTCCTGTCGAGATGGCTGATAATCTCCTTCTGAACCATAAGTAGATTCAAGAACGAGAGATTCAACTTTTGGGAACCTTGTATTGGCAGCATCAAATAACCATGATTTTTCATACTTTTGATCGCCGCTAAACAAGAGATTATGCTTACCATCGCCAATATGTAAATGCACTGCTGATGAGCCAAGAATGTGACCAGAATTGGAAAAAGTCATCTTAACATCTGGTGCAATATCTGTTGTCTGATCCCAAGCAACATCAATTACATGTCTTTGACAGGTTCGAATATCTTCCATACTGTATGGAGCCATCTTACCCTCCGAGCCACTTATTTTTAGATAGTCCGATTGGAGTAATAACATTAAATCCCTTGTTGGTGGTGTGCAGAAAACTGGTCCGCGATATCCATATTTGAATAAAACTGGCAGCATTCCTGCATGATCTAGATGAGCATGTGTTAGAATTACTGCATCAAGTTTGTCAATGGGTAACGCCTCTGGAGCGTTGAAAAATGGCATCGGATCTAAATCATTAGCAACGTTTACCCCTACATCAATCATTATTCGAGACTCATTAGTAGTGACAAGATGACATGCTCTACCAACTTCTCTATAAGAACCAAGAGCAGTAACTCTGGCCCAAGTCGAACCTGGACGCTTTGGGCGGTGCATATTTAGTCCAAAGTCCTTCAACAATTTCCTTCTCTCTTCGACATTTGCTTGTCGATAGCCTCTGATATCATGAACTGTCTTGGACAAAAGTGGCGGAGTTCTTTCTACAATTGGGATCCAACCTGTTTTGTCTCTAATTTCGTTTACATTAGCACCTTTACGACCTACTGCTTCACCTGGATTCTGACATTGAATAATTACTTCACTAAAACATCCATCAAAATATATTTGAGTAATCTCTGCTTCTTCAGGAATAATAGATTCAATAATTGTCTTTGCTTCCTGATCAGGTTTGATAATACTTGGGTCTGGTCTAATCTTGATTCTTCGCTTAATCTTCTTAGCAATCTTACCAACTAAGCCGTCTCCACCACCAAACTCTTTTGGAACATCAGTTACAATAGCAATATCTCCTGCCTCTAAATCAACTTTATAATTGATTGACTTAGGAACTATTTTGGCAATTTCATCTTTCAATTCTTTAAATGTTAGGCGCATTTTACCACCTTTAGTTTACCACAGATTCATGACAAATGTGTCTAGCACACTGCAGAAAACTGCGGGAATAAAAAGTTAAGAAAGCAACTTGTTGATTTGGTCTTGAGTTTGCAATACAAAGCCGTCTTTCTTAGTAATTACTGCGAGATCCATGCCGTTGCCTGATGCAGCGTCACGCTGTCCCGATGCATGGAGGGCGCGGGCTGCAAGTTTCAATGCTTCGGCTTCAGACATATCTTCCCTAAAGCCATCTTCAAGAACACCGTACATGTATGGAGAACCCGAACCTGTTGCGCAGTAAACGTCTGGAATTGAGCCACCTGCAGAGTCAATAGAGTATACATGGCCACCGTCATCATCAACTCCGACAATCAATAATTGCACCCAATGAGGTCTACCTGAAAGAATATTTGCCGTTAATGTAGCAGCTCCTTTGACAGTCATTGGTTGCTGTCGGCGTAGTTCAAACAATGCAACTTCTGCTGATAGCGTTCTAGAAAGAGATTGAGCGTGCCCAACTAAACCGGCAGTTGTTAATGCCAGTTGGTCACCAATTTGGAATAATTTTTGAACAGATTTGTTGGCAATGAAGTGGCCCATTGTCGCTCTGTGGTCTGCTCCGACAACCACTCCCCCATTGAAAGTGATACCAAGAGTACTTGTTCCTGTTTTAAGCACATTAGTGTTGTTGTCCATCATCATCACTTATCCCCTAAAGTCGGCACCTTTTGAACATTGGTACATAAACGCCTAGATTCCAATCTATTTGAATATTGATACTCGCCATCAGAGATTATTTTAACAAACGCATGTTTTGGCTCAAATTAATCGTAGTATTATTGAGATAGAAGTATTTAGACTAAGATATGAAGCGAAAGAAAGACGATGATCCCCATCAGTCTTCTTTAGATTCTTTTGCCAATATAGAATTGCCAAGTATGCCTGATTTAGACAAACTTGCAAAGGCTGATAAAATCCTCAAAGAAAATCAAACAAATGAGTCTGCAAAGCAAAATAAATCATTGAATACCTTTGACATGCCAAGTATGTCAAATACAAAAAAGAAAAATGATGTACCTTCAAAATTGATTTTCCACAACCTAGGGAACAAATATTCCGATCCTCCGATTACTTCAGGTGATACTGGATTAGTTGTTCATCGTGCTATTTTGAATGATATTACTGGAACTTCTACTTTACTTGACTGGTCTTCAGACGGGCATGCATCTATTGTTGAAATGGGACGGTTGATAAAAAGAGATACTGAATTCAGTGCTGCTTTAGATGCTCTGCACACATTTATCGAAGGCGATTTAGGTGGCCAAATTATCCAAATAACAGACACTAGACTAATGTTACTACCTCCAGGATGTCGTGGTCTTAAAGGAGTGGAGATGGAAGCATTTGCAGCAGGTGCTGAAGAATTAGGTCGGAGACG
>DUKP01000020.1 GCA_013329295.1 Candidatus Poseidoniaceae archaeon | reverse complement strand
ACATCTGGTATCAAGACATAAATTTCCACCTACAGTTGCACTCTTTCTAATCAAAGATGAAGCTATTTTTGATGCTGCTTCTACAATCAAAGGATGTATTCCGTTTTCTGGAGTCAATGATGAAAGTTTAGTCATACAACCAATTTCATACGGGCTAATTTGGTTTGCCTCTGGTATTTTTGCCAATGAAATTACATGTGGTTTTGGATTTATTCGCCATTTGTAATTTGGCAGAACATCTGTACCTCCAGCAACCCAATCAAAATCCTCTTCTTGTTCTATCAAATTAGCTGCTATCGATGTCGCCTCTCCAATAGTGTTTGGATGATGAAGAGTAAATGGTGGCATTAGCATCATGAATCACCTCCCATCTCTCGTTGGGTTTTCTTAAGCCATGCTTTGCCTGCTAGACCCAATTCAGCTAATTGCTTTGGATCCGGTTCGGTAGCCATTCGCCATCCATCAACTTGGTCCTCAAGTGGGACGTTTGGATCAAAACCAAACAACACTCCATTGACATAATGAGAGGTATCTTCTGTTCTTTGCCTTGCTTTGTCACGTAATTTGTGTTCATCAGCTCTTGAAGAAAGTACTTCTTGCATTGGACCATGTTCCAGTCTAGGGCTTGGCAAATCCATACAATCATCCAATTTGAGTGACTTTCGCTTTCTCTCAATGCCTTTGAATACAACATCTGGAGTAAGTGGTAAATCTCTAAACCTAACACCAACAGCATCGTAAACAGCATTGACAACTGCTGGCAAAATTGGCAATAATGGGCCTTCACCTGCTTCTTTAGCACCAAATGGACCTTCTGGGTCACAGGATTCAATGATTATAGGTTCAACATGAGGCATCTCATGTACGGAGGGGATTTTGTATTCTAACAAGTTTGCATTTTGCAAATGACCTGTTCTTCCATAGACCATTTTCTCAGACAATACCTGGCCAAGACCCATGTGACAAGAACCAATTATCTGACCTTTCACTGCTAAAGGATTGAGTGCCTTTCCACAGTCATGTGCAGCCCACACATTGGTACATTTAACCAATCCCAACTCAACGTCAACATCTACTTCTGCAACATATGCTGAGAAAGAATAAGCAGGAGCAAGTCCCGCAGCAGCACCTTTGTGAACACCACCCATAGGGGGTGAGCGGTAAGCTCCACTAGCAATTAGTGAACCTTTGTCTTCCTGTGCTTTGTGTAATGCTTTTAGATAAGAAACTCCAATTGAAGGATCATGCTTGTAATAGATTCTTCGATCATTCAAAATTAAGGTATTTGGGTGATAACCAAGTATGTCCCATGCTGCTTTGAGTAGTTGATCTCTAATCTCTAAAGCAGCCCTTATTGCTGCATTTGCGTTCATGAATGTAACTCTGCTTGAATATGAACCCAAATCAACTGGAGATGTATCACTTTCATGGCTTCTAACATGAATCATCTCTATTGGTAATGCTAAAACTTCTGCTACTACTTGTGCTACTGCAGTAGTTGAACCTTGTCCAATATCTGCTGCACCTGTATGGACTGTTACACCACCGTCCATGTCAACTTGAATGTGTACAGTAGCATGTGGGAATCTGTTAGGGTCCCAGTGAATAGGTAAACCTGAACCAGAAATGAAGAATCCACAACCTACTCCAATACCTTTACCAAGAGGTAATTGACGGAATTTCTCATCCCAATTTGAACCTTCGCGCACCTTCTCGAGAGCTTCCCGCATGCCATTTGAAGTAATTCTAAAACCTGTTATTGTTCGACTATGTGGGGGCAATAAATTGGCTAATCTAAGGTCTATTGGATCAACATTCATCTGTTCGGCCATTTCATCAAGACCAACTTCAACAGCACATCTGGTATTGACTGCCCCATGTCCACGCATCGCACCTGAAGCCGGTTTGTTAGTCCAAACTCTTGCTCCAGTATAGTGAAATGACCCTAACTCATATGGGGCGGTTGCTAGAACTCCATTGTAGTATGATGTAACATGACCAAAAGATGCAAAGCCTCCTCCATCGATTAGTGCATCGATATCAAATCCAGAAATTCTACCAACATCATCAGCAGTCATCTTTACTTCTATGTCACTAGGATGTCTACCTCGGTTAATCCAGTAAACCTCTTCTCTATCAAAAGTAATTCTAACTGGCCTACCAGATTTTCTAGCAAGTATTGCTGCACACATTTCATGAGGGAACGGATCTGATTTGCCACCAAAGCCACCTCCAACGAAGGTCCTTACTACGTTTATTTGATGCATGGGTACATCCAAAACCGTAGATAACGCTCGGTGAGTATAATGTGGTACTTGCTGAGGAGTATACAACTGTAATCTACCATTAGGATCCCAATGTGCAACAACAGCATGTGGTTCAGTAAACCCATGATGCACTCCTTCCATACTCCATTTGCCGTGAGAAGAAGCATGTGGATTGTCCACCAAAGAACGGTCACCAAATTCCTGGAATACTCTTTTTTGTACATTCGTCTTTGACAGATGATATTTGCCTCGCCAATGAATAGGTTCATCAACATCTTCTAAGCCCTTTTTTCTATCAAAAACTGGCTCCAATATTTCCCATTCTATATCAAATAAGGACAATGCCTCTATAGCAATCGCTTCTGTTTCTGCACACACACACGCAACTAAATCACCAATATGTCTAACTTTCTCAACTGCCATTGCATGCTCATCTTTTGTCACTGGTAAAACACCAAAACGAGATGGGGCATCTTTACCAGTCGCAACAGAAATGACTCCAGGTAATGCTTCAACTCTTGAAGTATCAATCGATTTTATCTTTGCATAATGATGAGGTGAGCGCAAAATTTTGCCGATTGCCTCATTGGGTAATCTAATATCATCACCATACCAAGCCTGCCCAGTAACTTTAGCATTTGAATCAACCAAAGGCAGGGGTTTTCCAACAACTGTTCCTGTTCGAATACGGTCGTGTATATGTGAACCAGCAGGTTGTGGCTCTTTTCCACCTACCGACTCCGGTATGAAATTGAGGTCTCTTGGCTTCATTGTTGGATTTGAACCACCCGAACCAGGGGGTGGAAATGCCTGCTTCCCAGCAACTCTTTTACCATCAGTTCGCTTTTCTGACGATTTGCCCGGTTGCTGACGATATCCTGCTGACATGATTATCACTTCGCATGACCGGGCGGCATAGATGGCTCTCCAGGCCCATCAGGATGAGGGTCTGGATGTGGAGAGGATGCAGGTTGAGGTACAGCACTTTCACCGCGGTGTATTTTTGCCGCTTCTTGAATTGATTCAATTATTTGCTGATATCCTGTACAGCGGCACAAATTGCCTTCAATCGCTTCAGAAATTTGTTCATCCGAAGGGGAATTATTATGTTCTAACAAGGCTTGAGAAGCGACCAAAAATCCTGGAGTGCAGAAACCACATTGTGAGCCGCCATATTTTGCAAAACAAGCTTGAATCGGTGCCAAGTGAGCCCCGTCAGCAAGGCCTTCAACAGTGATAATTTCAGTACCTGAAACCTGCCCTGCTAAACATAGACAAGACAACCTTGGCTCACCATCAATCATTACAGTACAACAACCACATGTCCCTAAATCACATCCACGTTTAACGCCTAATGTACCAACTTGATCACGAAGTACATCAAGTAAAACTGCGTTAGAATTGATTAACAATTCTGTTTCCTTTTTGTTGACTGTTGCACTCCATACGGTTTTGTCAGCAGACGGAGTCATTTTGACATACTCAGAACCTACCAACTGCTCACCCATTATATCCTAACAATGGTTGCATATCAATATAGGGATGAAATGCAAGAATTAAACTCTTGATTTAACATAAGTAAAGTCATCGCTACCAGTTGTTGGTTCTTGCCAATCCTCATCTCCAGGCAAAACTAATCCATCTCCTAAATTAATTAGCAGTCCACCGATTTCTCTTTGATTCTTTTGCAATTTATCCCAGTAAAATTGATTCTTGCGCCAATTTTTCCAACGCTTAAGATTCCGCCAATTTCTTACCAATCTTGAATAGAGTTTCATATGTAATTTTCCAGATGTCGGCCACCAAATAAGCAATACAAAGAACATTATTATTGGATTAATTTGTGTGAAGTAAGCCAATAGCCAATGTTTGTTTAGTAAAATGTATACTGGACTATCCGTAGCCAGAAAGATGACTGTAACGGATAGAGAAACAAAAATCCACCAAATAGGGAACATTATGACTGCAGTTCCAATTTTTAAGGTACCATGTATAGAATCTGAAACACCTCTTTTCTTTAGTTGCCACATTGTAAGATAATTTGCTTGATATGGTGGAACATTTCCTAATATTGCACTCCAAGTCACTAAACCTAACATCCACGCAGCGACCCATAACCATGAGATTAATGCACCTAAATAACCAAACAAACTGGGTTTCTCTGGTTTTGCTGCAACATCATAAGGAGTAGCTTCAATAGATTCTAATTCGGCAAAATGATCTTTTGATTTCTCTACTAATGGTGAAATCTTGTCTGGATTATTTTCATTATAAAACTCCCACCCTGCTCTCATCCTCCTAGCACCAATTACCGATTCTGCATAACTTGGACGCTGGATTTTTTCTCCACTCTGGATTGCCCTCTCGGCATGAACAACACTTCTTGCCAACCAAATCAACCGCCTTTCTTCCCAAGTAGTTTTAGACAGACTTGCCCGTTTCAGTTCTGATTCTATAGATTTTGTAACACTTTGAACCCATTCATAGTCAGTTTCCTTTTGTTGAGTTTCATCTTCCACCAATGGAGGTATTTCGGGTAAATTCATTGGCCTTTCAAGAATAACTGCTCCACGTTCTCTAAATTTTTGAGAATTAGAATAATGAAGCCCTACCGGAATTATATTTGGCTTTGGCAATTCGTTAATTTGAGCATTGCGTAAAGCGTTTAACATGATTCTTGCAGCACCGGTTTTTGCTCTGTTTACATTTGCTTCAGTATGAGTTTTTCCTTCTGGGAACAGTAATAATCGGCCCCCATAAGAAATTTCCATTCCGGCATTTTCTAACATTTCAGCGTTTTTTTGTTTAGACAATTCCAGATTATCACTATCTTTGGCACGATAAATTGGCAACGCACCACCTGCCCTAATCATCCGGCCTAAGACCGGTATTTCGAACAATGTATGTTTGGCAAGAATTGATAATTTTCCAGGCAATGAAGCATGTAGTAGCATTGGATCAATCAAACCACTTGGATGCCATGAAACAAATATGACTCCTCCTTCATGTGGCATGTTTTCATTATCAACAATATCTAACTCTCTAAACCACACAGACATAAGAGAGCGGTTAAATCTCCTTAATAGTCGATATGTCAAACCTATTTTTTGATTACCTTGGCTCTCTGGGTCTTTGAGCCACGACATATGTCGTGGTCGATGCGTATTACTCTTTACTTCACCGCCGATGGCAAAGGAAAAAATATCAGTTTATGATGAAATTAATCTTCTTCATATATTGAATTCGATTCTAACTTTCTCTGATTGACAAATAATGCAATAGCAGAAGCGACTGATACTGCAAATATTGTGAATCCAGGAGTCTCCTCTGACTCTTGCATGAAGGCAGATGCTGTGTCCATCAACATGATATCGATAGTAACAAGTGGTGAGGATGAGTGACCTCCACTCGAATTAGATTTCAAGCCTCTAATTGAAATTGTATGGTTGCCATCTAAATCAATTCCTGGCAGGTGTTCAAGTTGATTGATAATATCAATTGCAGAAACATGACCCTCGGTATCAGTCTTTTCAAAAGATTGCAGATTTGTCCAATCGTCAACAATATGATTACTTCGCCACTGGATTGATTCAATTCCTCCAGAAGTCGTGAACTCGATTGCTTCTTTTGGAGTTAAGTGAGTGTGCGAATTATCATGAGTTGGATCATTTTCAATTGTAATTTGCATTGAGGAATCAAAAACATAGTATTTTTCAGCAGCTGCCAAAACTGATTCTAAAGCACGTACTTCACCATGTCCGTAAACATTGTTTTGGCGGTTTTTAGTAATGATATTTTGAGCATCATTGTCATCACATCCATCAATTCCAGCAGGATCGCCCATGTATGTACATGCACGGTACTCGGCAGTTTCTTGCATGAAATTTCTAACTTCAAACGGACTTAAATCAGGGTTTGCTTGTAGCATAAGAGCAGCAACTCCAGCAGCACCAGGAGTAGCCATTGAAGTTCCTGAAAAGGCTGTATAACCATCTCCTGTGTTGTGAGCAACCGACATGACATCAGAGCCAACATAAGCAAGATTTGGCTTGACCCTGTTCTCTTCTGTTGGACCTTGACTTGAATAGGCAGCAATTGATGAATCTTTATCCAATGCACCTACTGTAATTGCATCTTCGGCACTACCAGGAGTCCCAATGGTACCTCTACCAGCAGAATTACCTGCAGCGATAAACAGCGTAATATCATTGTACACCATATCATTAGCCATTCTGTTAACACTATCTTCTTCAGAAGAAGTCCATTCAATTATACCAAATGCTCCAAGAGACATAGAGGCAACCCTGATGTTGAACTGGTATCTATTATCAATAGTCCACTGCATTCCAGCCATTACAACTGCAAAAGAACCAGATCCTCCAGAATCTAACACCTTTACTCCAACTAATTTTGCTTGTGGGGCCATTCCAGGGTTTTCATAGGTTGGAGCACCAGTTCCCGCTGTAGTTCCTGCACAATGAGAGCCATGTCCTTGGTCATCGTAGGGAAATACTTCTGTTCCATTGGTAAGACTTGGATTATTTACTGGATCATAAAAAGCCACTACTTTAGGGTCATTAGTTTCAGGGTCATCATCTTGATCATCAAGACTAGAATGTAAACCATCGATACCTGTATCGATAATTGCAACCGTTGTACCAGATCCATCATAGCCTGTTTCTTGCCATGCTGTATCTACACCGTGAAGCGCAACTGCGTCTCCATTTTGGATAGTCATTATACCATCAAGTTCGAGCATCACAACCCCAGGAAGTGAAATTGCTTTGTCTAATAGAGCAACCGGAACTCTGCCTGCGACAGCATCGATCGCTGGAAGGTAAAACTGATGTTCATAGTCAACTTGTTGTTCAAGCATAATTACATCTTCTTCATCTGGAGTATGGTCAAAATCTACAATTATTGGCAATGTTCCATCTTTTAGAAGAATTGGATTATCGATATGACGCTCAATCATGTCGCCAATGCCATTTTTGTTACGGTCAACAGTAGTATCGACCCACCAACCTTCTTCTTCAACTGTTACAGGCTCCGCATCAGCAGGAACAATCGCTCCAAGCGAAGGTAGTAGCATTAGCGAAATTAATACAATTGATACTGCATTACTCATTCTTGTCATACATAACTCCAGTCAACACTGATTAATCAATAATTGGTTTCTTAGTACCAAATTGAAAAGTGTCAATCTCTCCAAGTTACATATTCTTTTGAGAAAATAATATTTGATGAAAAAGAAGCACTAGGATATGCACCCCAATATGATTCTCGCATCTCTTGATTGGCAGACATACATGCTTCGACATCTGATGGCCTGTCATCGAATATTTGTGATTGGTTTAAGTGTGCAATAATTGGTTCAATGTTAGATAAGTTGACAAAACCCCAGCCGGTCTGTGTACATGGCAAGATAGGTGAAATAGGCATTGTTCCAGAAGTTGGATCCCAACCAAAATCAGGATACCATGCAGATAGATTAATCGCTTCTCTAATTTGTGCATTTGACACAGTAAAATTATCTCCAACGACCATCATTCCGCCACGCTCCTGTGATGCTCCTGACCTGTTGTCTGAAAATTCATGACGTAAACTCTCAAGAACATAGGAAATAATTCCAGCTGTTCTTGGAGTAGCAAATGAGGTCCCTGAGGTTTCATGATAACCATCGATATCATCATGATTAGGCAGATATTGAGTCCAATCTGCTGAAATATCTGGATAGGAACCCGACATTATTTCTTTTTGGTCGTCTCCTTCTTCGGCATATCCTGCGATACCTATTGACCATGGAGGCCCTGCTGTTGCATCTTGTATCGCAGGAGATGGTGAATTATCTGCAGCACCTGTATGCAATTTATTTTTCTCGACCACAGCTACTTTGGTAGCATCTTCAATTCCAGGAACTGGAATCGAGCCAATTGCCCCAAAGGAAGTTGAGATGACATCTACTAAAGGTTGGTTAGCAGCAGCCAAAACAGCACTATCAGAAAAGCCCTCGACAAAGAAAATTACCGCATCTGAATTAGCATCGATTACTGAACCAGTTACAGCAGTCCCGTGGCCATCGTTAGGATCGTCCAAAATTAGAATCCCGCCATCTCCATCAGGAGATGTACCAATAATTTTAGTTCCAGGAAAATAAACAATATCAGAGGTAGTCAAATTATCCCAACAATCTGCTTTGTCAGCATCGTACCTTTCTTGCCATGTTCCATTGAAAGTTAATTCACAGACTTTGTTTACTCCAAGTTCATCCAATAACCACTGAGGATATGTTTCATTGGTTCGAAAATGGTCATGATAAACATTGATTCCAGTATCGATTGGAGCAACAACTGAAAATGCTCGCCATTCATTTGATGTATCTGAAGAAATAGCATTCATTGTGGTTTTTTCCTCTGGGGAATAAGCAATCACTAGGAATAAGGCACTGATTAGTAATGAGGCAATTAGTAAACCAGCAAGCAAATTGGTTGAGGATTCTTCCCCAATTAACTCAGCCTCCAACGTCTCCGCCATGATTTACTGTAATACCTTTGTTAAATCAATATAACTACCTAATGAACAAGTATATCGTAAAGGAATTGGTTATATTGAAGCAAGAGAGATTAGTGCATCAACCATGGAGGGAGATTTCGTAACAGAACATCTCCCATTTCCAATGCCATCAAGAAAGCATACACTTTCTCAAGAATGGCGGAATTTAACATTCATGCATTGGGAAGTAGATTTGGAAAAATTACGCCCGCATGTGCCAGAGGATTTAGAAATTGATACCTTTGAAGGAAAAGCATACATTGGCGTCGTACCATTTATGATGAAAAATGTAAGACCTACTTGGTTTGTAAGCACACCCTTTGTCTCAACTTTCCCAGAATTCAATATTAGGACTTATGTCAAAAAAGATGGTATTGCTGGAGTATTTTTTCTTACTCTCGAAGCAAAGAGTTTCATTACTTGTAATTTTGCTCCTAAAGCATATGGATTGCCATACCGATATGCCAAAGGATCGCTAAAAAAGCATAACAGCATTGTGACTTGGAAAAGTTCAAGACAAAATGGCAAGTATAATATTCAAGGAGTGACGAGAATTAATGGTGTTTCTCAACAAGCAAAGAAAGGTAGTTTAGAGGAGTTCTTATTCGAAAGATATAGCCTGTACACTGAACAAAAAGGCAAGGTCATGAGAGGGTATACACATCACAAAAAGTGGGATTTCCAAACTGCAGAAGTAGAATTAGACAACAATTCTCTGACTGAAAGTTTCGAATTAGGGATTAAAGATTGTCTAACTCCTGAATTGGTCCATTACTCTGAGGGTGTTAGAGTAAGGACTTATTCTATAGAAATTGCAGAGCGAATAGGCGAAGATATAAATCGAGATTTTTTATTCCTAGATGGGGACTGTGGACTATGCCACAGGCTTGCTACATTTGTTGATAAGAGAATGAGCAAAAATGCGAATTTAGGATACAGGCCAAATAATTCTGCAGATGCAAAAAGAGTGATTGCATCCATGCCGCAAAAATTTATTGATGCAGATACAGTTTATTTGATTAGAAACGGTAAGCCGTACATGAAATCAAGTGCAGCAATTAGATGTCTACTTTACATGAAATGGCACTATAGGATTTTTTACCCTATCTGCTGGATTGTACCTTTACCAATTAGAAACATAGCATATAGCATAGTTGCTCGATTTAGACATAAAATTTTCAAACAACCAAAGGTTTGTTCATTTAGAATAGATTGATTTGTAAATTAGCAAAAAATCCAATATCACGCCGCCGTTTTGAAATGTAAATCTCGCCAGGGGCACTCATGGACGGCAGAGAACAGCGCATGGTTTGGATCGATTTGGAAATGACTGGACTAGACATTGAAAAAGAATCCATAATTGAAATTGCGACCATTATTACAGATAGTGAATTAAATATTCTTGCCCAAGGGCCAAATTTGGCAATTAAAGTATCTGAAGAGCTTATTGAAGGCATGGATGAATGGAATACTACTCATCATCATCAAAGTGGATTAGTAGATAGAATAAGAACAGTAGGAGTTTCAATTGAAGAAGCACAACAACAAACAATTGAATTTTTGCAAGAATGGGTTAATCCAAACTCAGCACCATTATGTGGAAATAGTGTATGGAACGACCGTAGATTCTTAGACAAAGAAATGCCACTTGTAGCCGATTATTTGCATTACAGAATGATTGATGTATCTACAGTCAAAGAATTAGCAAAAAGATGGTATCCTGAAGTAGACAAATATCCAAAGAAGTTGTCCCATTTAGCTCTGGATGACATTATAGAATCAATCGAAGAATTACAATATTTTAGAAATAAAGTCTTTCAGTAATTACAATGATTCACGCCAATTTTTGTCACTCACGGTTACTCCTTTAGATAATGAAAGGATTTGAGCAGTTACAGCTATAGCGATTTCTTCAGGCGATTCAGCACCGATATTGATTCCAATTGGACAAATGACTTCTTCCAAAAGTTGGCTATTTATTCCATCTTTAATTGCTGCTTTACAAAATGATTGCCATTTACTACGGCTACCAATCACTCCGATACGTGGAAAAATTTTCCCATCCAGTTTTGAATTGTTATTTTGGCACAACTTCAGCAAACCTAACAATCTTTGTTGGTCTTCAGACCAATCGTGACCAAGTAATAAAATATCAGAAAATCGATTGATTGAGTCGTGATTCTCTTTATTTAGAAATTCGCTTACCGATGAATGGATTAATTCTGATGCTTTAGGAAATACTTCAGCATTACAATATTCTTGCCTAGAATCAGTAACTGAATGATGCCAATTAAGTGAATTAATGGTCTTAGCTAGAGAATTTGCACAATGACCGCCCCCCATCATTAGAACATGAGGTGGTGGAATGATTAATTCAATAGACACTGTTACTCGGCCCCCGCACAATGAATCCAGAGGTTGTACTTCATAGCCCTTCGCACTTTTGTTTAAACCAAATGTTTGAACTTCGCCAAATGGTTCAAAATGGTTTTCTAGAATCTCCAAGCATCGATTTAGTACCTTTAACTCCAATCCTGCACCACCGATAGTACCATGAAAACCATCACTTGATTCTGCTACTGCCAAGCGTGCACCAACTTTTCCAGGCACACTGCCAGATGTATCAACTACACTAGCTATAACCACCCTTCTTCTAAGCGCTAACTTGTCTAATGCCCAAGCCAGCGTCTGCTTCGTCATGTCTTGGGCTAATCCTCTTTACACATACTATTTGCGTATCAAAGTTTATCAAAAAATTGTGAATTATCTAACAAAATTGTGAGATCATCCGGTGTATCGATATTTAATGATAACAAGCCATCATGAATTTCAACCGTATCAAAATCAACTAAATCTCTCAGTGGAGTATCATCTGAAGCGTTTATCACATTAAGTAAGTCACTCTTTACTAAATGTACTGGATGACCTTTCTTGCCATTTTGTAAAAGACAAGAAGATACATTTGATTCTAGTAATTTTGTTATATGTCCTGATTTCCAACCTGGTCTATCTATCGGCGACATGATTACTGATTTTGGCATTCTTCCAAGT